>CBDUAS010000028.1:0-13527 GCA_965365185.1 uncultured bacterium
CCTCGCGCACCGCCTTGCCGGCGGCGATGAGCTGCTCCGGATTGGAGAACTCGGCCAGCAGCCCGAACAGCTCACGGCGTTCGTCGCTCATGGCTTCTCCTCCGTAGCGCTCTCTTCGCTCGGCACCAGCGTGCGCATCTCGAAGATGGAGATCATCGGCAGAATGCGGATGAACACGAACATCAGCGTGATGAACAGACCGATGGTTCCCAGGAACGTCGCCCAGTCCCAGGCGTTGCCGGTGTAGCCGGCCCACGAGCTCGGCAGGAAGTCCTGGCTCAGGCTGGTTACGACGATGATGAAGCGCTCCAGCCACATGCCGACGTTGATCGACATCGCCACCAGAAACAGCACCAGCTCGCTGCGACGCACCTGCGGGAACCACAGTAGCTGCGGGATGACCACGTTGACGGCCAGCAGCAGCCAGTAGAGCGGTGCGTAGGGGCCGAAGAAGCGGTTCTGCAGCATGGCGATCTCGAACTGGCTGCCGCTGTACCAGCCGACGAAGACCTCCATGAGGTAGCCATAGGCGACGATCAAGCCGGTGGCGAGCATCACCTTGGCCATGTTGCGCAGGTGGCGCTCGGTGATGAAGTCCTGCAGGCCGTAGATGCGGCGCACCGGGATGGTCAGCGTCAGCACCATGGCGAAGCCGGCGTAGATGGCGCCGGCGACGAAGTAGGGGGGAAACACCGTGGTGTGCCACCCCGGAATGATGCCGACGGCGAAGTCGAAGCTGACGATGGTGTGCACCGAAACCACCAGCGGCGTCGCCAGGCCGGCCATCAGCAGGTAGGCGGTCTCGTAGCGCTCCCAGTGGATGGCGGAGCCGCGCCAGCCCAGAGCCAGGAAACCGTATGCGTAGCGCGCGAAGCCGTTCTTGGCGCGGTCGCGCAGCGTGGCCAGGTCGGGGATGAGGCCGACGTACCAGAACAAAGCCGATGCGGTGGCGTAGGTGGTGACGGCGAACACGTCCCACACCAGCGGGCTGCGGAACTGCGGCCACATGGCGTACGTGTTGGGGTAGGGAAAAAGCCAGTAGGCGAACCAAGGGCGCCCCATGTGGAGGAGCGGAAAGAGGCCGGCGCAGGTCACCGCGAACAGCGTCATGGCCTCGGCGAAACGGTTGATCGAGGTGCGCCACTCCTGACGCAGCAGCAGCAGGATGGCGGAGATCAACGTGCCGGCGTGGCCGATGCCGATCCACCAGACGAAGTTGATGATGGCAAAACCCCAGCCGACCGGATGGTTGATGCCCCAGACACCGACGCCACGGACGAACAAATAGGCGACCGAAATCAGCAGCGCCTGCAGCAACAGGAAGCCCACCGCAAAGCCGACGTACCAGGAGCGCGGCGTGCGCCCGGCCAGGACGATCGATGCAATGGGGTCGGTGACCGTGGTGGCGGTATGTCCCGGCTCGATGACCGGTGGCTGGTCCGCCGCCATCTGGCCGCCGCTGGGCTGAGCCGCCATCAGTGGGCCTCCACGGTGCGTTCGGACTCGATGTCCGGGTTGGGGTTGCGCAGCTTGGCCAGGTAATTGGTGCGCGGCCGGGTGCCGAGCTCGGACAGCAGCCCGTAGTGCAGCGGCTCCTCACGCTGACGCGACACCCGGCTGTCGGGATCGTTGATGTTGCCGAAGGTGATCGCCTGCGCCGGGCACGCCTGCGCGCACGCCGGTGTGACCTCGCCGTCACGGATCTCGCGGCCCTCGTTCTTCGCGTCGATGCGAGCGTAGTTGATGCGTTGCACGCAGTAGGTGCACTTCTCCATCACGCCCCGCGAACGCACCGTGACATCCGGGTTCTGCAGCAGCTTGGTGATCGGCGTGTCGGCCGCGCGGTAATCGAGGAAGTTGAAGCGGCGCACCTTGTAGGGGCAGTTGTTGGCGCAGTAGCGCGTGCCGACGCACCGGTTGTAGACCATCTCGTTGAGGCCTTCTTTGCCGTGCACCGTCGCCGCCACCGGGCAGACCACCTCGCAGGGAGCGTTCTCGCAGTGCATGCACATGACCGGCTGGAAGTAGGTGTCCGGGTTGTCGATCTCGTCGGCGTAGTAGCGGTCGATGCGCAGCCAGTGCATGTCGCGGCTGTTCAGCACCTGCTCTTTGCCCACCACCGGTACGTTGTTCTCCGCCTGGCAGGCGGTCATGCAGCCGTTACAGCCAATGCACAGGTTGAGGTCGACGGTCATGCCCCACGAGTAGCCCTCGTACTCCCACGGCGGATACAGGCTTTCTTCGGGGCCCGGCTCATGGTGGTGGCCGTGACCGACCTCACCGGTCTCGCGGAACTCCTCCAGCGTGCCGGCGCGCACCAGGTCGCGACCCTCCATGCTGTGGTGGTGCTGCGTGGTCGCCAGCCGCACGCGCCCGCCGGTGGCGGTCAGCGTCGCGCCCGCCGCGCTCCACATGTTGTCGCTGGTGCGAATCGCGTAGGCGTTGAAGCCGGTGCCGGTGCCGACGCGGCCGGTCTTGGTGCGGCCATAGCCGAAGTGCAGCGTCACGACGTCGTCGGGCTGCCCGGGCATCACCCAGACCGGCGCCGTAACGCTGCGGCCGTCGAGCTCGATCACCACCTGCTGCTCGCTGGCGACGCCGAGGCGCTCCGCTGTGCGCGGGCCGATCAGTGCGGCGTTGTCCCAGGTCAACAGGGTCAGCGGCTTGGGCAGCTCCTGCAGCCAGCCATTGTTGACGAAGCGCCCGTCGTGGATGGCGGGATCTGGGCGGAATACGACCTCGATCGTGCCGGCGGCCGCGGGCTGAGCGGCACCGAGGGCCAGGCTTGCGAGGGCGATTTCCGCACGCGGCTCCTTCCGCGTGCCGGGGATGAAGCCATCGTGGACGGCGCGCTGCCAGAATTCTTCGAAGGTGGGGTCGCCGTCGCCGACTTCGCCGTTGTCCCACGCCTGCCGCCAGCCTTCGCGGACGATCTCGTAGCCATCGCGCTCCGGCTGCCCGAGCATGACGGCAAGCACCTCGATCATCGAATGACCGTTGTATAGCGGCTCGATCAGTGGCTGTACCACCGCTGTGGTGCCGTCCCAGGCGCTGAGATCTCCCCAGGCCTCGAGGAAGTGGGTCTCCGGCAGGTGCCAGTGGCAGTGCTCGCTCGTTTCGTCCTCGTACATTCCCAGGTGCAGGCGCGTTTCGACGCTCTGCATGGCGCCAACGAAGTCGAGGTCGGCGGGGGCGTCGAACACGGGGTTGCCGCCCAGGATGGCCAACACCGCGACGGCGCCCGAGCGCATGTCGTCGACCAGCTCGCCGATGCTCCCGGTGGCGATCGCCGCGACCGGATCGGCCGGATCGATGAGCTCCACCGTGCTGCCGTTGTTGCCGAGCTGCTGGTTGATCGCGTGCACCAAGGCGTGAACAGAGGCCGGCTGATGATCGCCGGCGACGACGATGCTGGCACCGGCATGGGCGCGCAGGTCGTCGGCCAGAGCGTCGATCCAGCCGGGCTCGATGCCCTGCGGTAGCGCGCCGGCGGCGGCACCCTCGACGCCCAGCCGCGCCGCGATTGCCATCGCGACCGCATCGATCGCCGACGGTCGCACCGGCCATCGATGATCGGCGGTGGCGCCCGTGGGCGTCGGCGTGCACTCGATCGCGTAGAGCCGGTTCATTTCCTGGCGATCGGCACGTACCCGGCGTCGGTCGGCGAAATCACGGGCGTATCGAACGCTGCCCGGCATCGCGGTCAGGAAGTCGGCGTCGAGCGACACCACGACCGCGGCACGGTCGAAGCGATAGCGCGCGTCGACGGTCTCGCGGAAGGCGATCTCGGCGCCACGCCGCACCTCGTCGCGCCCGGCGGGCTCGAAGCGGTGCACGCGGGCGTCGGGAAAGCGCTGCAGCAGCAGACCGAGCTGGCGCGCTACGGTAGGCGACGCCAGCGCCGGCACCAGAAGGCGGATGCCGGCGCCGCCGGTGCCTTCCTGGGCCTGCAGCAGGGCGGTGAAGGTCCCCAGAAAGCTCTCCCACGTGGTGATGCGCCCGCGTCGCAATACCACCTGGGAGCGATCCGGGTCGTAAAGGTTGAGCATCTCCGCCTGCAGGACGGCGTCGGTGGCGCCCGAGCTGGCCGGGTGGTCCGGGTTGCCCTCGATCTTGGTCGGCCGGCCCATGTGGCTCTCGACCAGCACGCCGTGCCCGTAGCCGAAGCGCGGCGCGGCGGACGCGTAGTACAGCGGTTTGCCCGGCACCAGCTCCTCGGGCTGCCGCACGTACGGCAGGATGCGCTCCGGCGACTGCCGCACGCACGCGGTGGTGCCGGCGAGCGCCAGCGAAGCCCCCATGAGCTGCAGGAAGCGGCGCCTGCTCACCGGGTCGGTAAGCTCCGAGGCATTCTCCGGAAACTCGCGGTGCAGCATGTCAACGAACTCGTCCGTCTCCGCGAGCTCCTCGAGGCTGCGCCACAGTCGCCGGCCGTTCTCGGTTTCCAGCCGCTCGCGCAGGCGATCGAAATCAACACCGCCCTTGCGTCGGCCGGGTGCCGCGCCGCTCTCGCTTTCGGCGCTCGGTGCCGGGGCGTCGGACGGGTCGATTCCCTCGATGTTGAACAGTCTGCTCATCGGTGACAGGTGCTGCAGTTGATCAGGCGTTCGATCTCGTATTGCTCGACGAGTTGGCGGCCGAATTCGATCTGCTCGATGGGCGGCGTCCAGTCGGGGTTGAACACCTCCTCCACCGGCCGCACGTATTTCTCCGGCTGGTTGTGGCACTCCAGGCACCACTCCATGTGCAGGGTGTTCTCGCGCCACACGAGCGGCATCTGATCGACGCGTCCGTGGCAGGTGTCGCAGCCGATGCCCTTGGTCGAATGGATGGAGTGGTTGAAGTACACGAAGTCGGCAAGGTCGTGCACCCGGTTCCACTCGATCGACCGGTCGGTACGCCAGCTCTCACGCACCGGCTCCAGCATCGGGCTCTCGGCCCAGATTTGCGTGTGGCAGTTCATGCACGTCGACGTCGGAGGGATGCCGGCGAATGGGCTCTCCTCGACGGACGTGTGGCAGTAGCGGCAGTCGATGCCGACGTCGGTGATGTGGTGCTTGTGACTGAACGGCACCGGCTGCTGCTTGGCGACGCCCACCTGGTTGACGTACGACGAGCGCACGAATACACCGAGACCCCATGCGGCGCCGGCGATGACAAAGGCGGCGCCGAAGATACTGAGTCGCGCGAGCGTGTTGGTGCTGGGGTGGAAGATCTGCATTCTTGTCGCGTCTGCGCGGGCGCACCGCTCCCGCGGCCTCTGGATTGCCGGGGGGAGTGGCGACGGATCGAGGGAGGACTACCTCAATCCGTGGATGCCCAATACATAATTTAGTAACACGGCGCGGCAGGAGTCTCTATCCGGCGGCGGCATCTTCGAGCGCAAGACCCCTGCGGCCGCTCGTCGGACGAGACGCCCCCCTGGCTCCCGTCACCTGGGAGACGTGTAAACCGCACGCTGCGGACTCGCGCCCGAGGGCCGGGCTGTGGCCATCGTTGCCTTCCTTCAATCGTTGCCTTCCTTCAAATGTCGTTGCAGCCGAGGCCGGGCTGCTCGCTGGCGAAGAGGATGCCGTCGCGCAGGGTCACCGAACCCGCGGCGGGATCATCCACCAGGTCCAAGTGCCCGTCGAGATCTGCATACGAGACGCTCGGCCGGGCCAGAGCGAAGTTCAGCCCGGCGGAGATAGCCAGCGCCGATTCGTCCATGCATCCGATCATCGTCGGGACGCCGGCGGCGAAGGCCAGGGCGCTGATGCGCACGGCCTCCGCGACCCCTCCCACCTTCATGAGCTTGACGTTCACCAGGTCGACGAGCTCGTCCCGCACCAGCCGGAAGGCGTCGCCGCGATCGACCAGGCTCTCGTCGGCCATCACCTGCACGGGCGCGTTCTCGGTGACCCGACCGAGCAGGGCCGGCTTTCCCTTCGGCGTCGGCTGCTCGAAGATCTCCAGGTCAGCACGCCGGGTGGCGCCGACAAAGCGCAGCGCCGTTTCGAGGTCGTAGCCCTGGTTGGCGTCGAACCGTAGCTCCACCGTTTCGCCCACTGCTTCCCGCACCTTGAGCACACGGGCGACATCCGCTTCCATATCGAGCCCGCCCTTGATCTTCAAGCACCGGAACCCGCGGGCGACGAGATCTCCAGCCCGCTCTACCGTCTCGGCCTCCGGCAGGATGCCGATGGTCACGGAGGTCATGATGCGATCGCGGTAGCCCCCGAGGATCCTCCAGAGGGGCAGGTCGGCAGCCTTGCCGAGGATGTCATGTAGAGCCATGTCGATGCTCGCCAGCGCGGCAGGCCGATGCGGCATCCGTTCACGCAGGGATTCGAGAATCCACGCTAGCCGCAGAGGATCGGCGCCCTCGAGGTGGGGGGCGATATCGTTGGTGATCGCGCGGAGGACCTCCTCGGCGCTTTCGCCGGTCACCGCCGGGTCGGGAGCCGCACAACCGAAGCCGCTGATGCCGCCGTCGGTGTCGAGGCGCACGAACACGTTGGCCACCGAGTCGTACGAGCCGTAGGCGATCTCGTAGGGCTCGGAAAGCCGCATGGTCACCGGCCATGCCTCCAGCCGCGTGATCTTCATCAATACTTCCTCTGGTGGATCTCCTCGAGTGTCATCCCCTTGAGGTCCTCGACCAACCGCACGAGGTTGTCGACCATCAGACCCCACATCTTTTCTCCCTTTTCGGCGCTCGCCTTCTTCGGATCACCGAGCACCCCCGAGCGGGAGATCTTGTCGGTGCGCCCGTACCAACCCACGCTGCGCTTGGAGCTGAAGTTCAAGTAGGGGATCGAGAACCTCGGCACCTCTCTCCTCGCCTTCTCGAGCTGCACCAGCCCTGGGCGAACAAAGAGGCTGGTGCTGGTCTCGATCTCGCCGGCGTGGACGTCGTTGGGTGTCTCGGCCAGCTCCTCGACGTCGTGGTCCGACGTGTCACCGGAATCCACGCAGGTGAAGATGTGCGCGTCGCGGTTGATCGTCTGCGCGGCGAAATGCAACGCCGGGATGTTGCCCCCGTGCCCGTTGATGACCACCAGCTTGCGCACGCCGTTGCGGGCCGCGGCCATGCCGACATCGTGCACCAACCGGGCGAGCGTGGAAGGCCCGATGCTGATGGTGCCGGCAAACCCCTCGTGGTGGTACGAGACCCCGTAAGGAATCAGTGGTAGGACGACCGGCTGCGGCTCCGAGCAACTCGCGGCCACCTCGCGCGCCAGAAGGTCAGCGTCGAAGGCGTCCGTATCGAGCGGCAAGTGCGCACCATGCTGTTCGACCGCGCCCACGGGCAGTAGGGCGATGTCGACATCTGCGAAGCGCTTCTTCGCTTCCGGCCAGGTGAGCGACCCGAGCAGGAACGAAGCTTCGCTGGCAGTCGCATAGGCCCGGCGGTACTCCACCAGCGCCTCAGCGGCAAGCGCGGTGCGGTGGGCCGCGCGGGGCTCACGCGGACGGCCGGCAACGGTGGGCTTTTCGGTGACGGCGGTGGTGAGGGGCGCCAACGCCTTGATGGCACGGTACGGCGCCCGCAGAGCGTCGTCTGTCAACGGATCGCACGCCACCCAGTCACGCCCTTGCCGCGTCAGAGCACCCTCGGCGTGCTCCAGGAAGAGGCTGAATGTCCGCTTCCTGAGATCCTCGGGTGTCGCGTCGAACGGAGAGCGCTCCGGGTCGAAGCGCAGGCTGAGGATCTCGCGGTGCGGGCGCGGCGTGTGTGCCGGCTTCACGTCCGCGGGCAGTAACCCCCGTTCGTCCAGTAAATGCATGAGATGTTCGGCCCCCGCGGTCTCCTGGTGGATACCCCGGCGGGCAACGGCCTCGAGGCAGGCTTGAACCTGCTCGCCGGTGTAGCCGCAGTTGCTGGGGTCGGCGCCGAAAGCGGCGAGCATGCCGACGATGCGACGGCACTTCTCGCAGCGACCGCACGGCTTGATGCGGCGACCGTCGATATGCGTGGCGTGACACGACATCTGGTGTCTTTGCAGATGCGGGTAGCGCTCGACCAGGATCTTCTCGATGAGCATCTCCGAGAGCGGCCGCAGGATGGAGAACTGCGCCACGTTCCACTCCTTGCGGTAGAAGTACCGGGTGATTGCGTCGTCGAAGTAGCGGCTCTGGTCGAACAAGCCGTTGTAGTGCGTGATGCCGCGAAACCTCCCTCGAGCGGTGCTGTCGAACTCGTCCCCGACGACCAGCCGGCCGATACCCCGTTTTCGCAGCAGCGGCAGGGCACCGAACAGGAAGACCGCCACGGTCCACAAGCGGATCGGGTACTCGTCGGAGCGCACGGCGGCGAAGTCCCGGCGCACGAACGGCAGGCGCCGCAGCATCCAGGTAAAGACCCGGTCCGAATTGGTCCATACGCGAGCGGTGTTCTGATCGTTCTCGGCCAGGTATCGATAGCCGTTCAGCGCCGTGAACCAGTGCCTACCCGATTCGTTGACGAAGATGGCGTGGGGGGCGCGACCGAGTTCGCCGAGGACTCCGTAGCTGAGCAGGCTGTCCTTGCCTCCGCTCGAAAGCACGGCGTGTCGGGAGAAGTCGGGTACCCAGGTCGCCGCTGAGGGGCGGGCCGCGGGTGAGGCGAAAGTGATCGGGCCGGCAACATAATCGTCTTTCTTGACCGTCGGCACTTCGCGCCCGGCGCCCTCCAGGAAGGGGTTCGGCTTCAGGAACTTGATGACGTAGATCTCACGCGCCGTGTGGGCGGCATACTCACGGATGAAGCCCTGATCGAGTTCGTCCAGCTCGTCGGCGAAGACGATCTCGCGGGAGAACAGGCCGTAGTTGAGCGCCACCTGGGCGCCGATCATCCCGGCCAGGTTCCGACAGGCCGGGCTCGCAGGGTCGAAAACGTCTTCTTCGTATCGATAAATGAGATCGGTGGTCGTGCTCTCGTCTCCCTGCGTCACGGTGTAGGGAGTCACCAGGCGTCGGCGCTCGACCTTCGTCGGCCCCACGGTCAGCCGGTCGAAGACGCGTAATCCAGCGAGCGGGTCAGTTGCGGAACGCCTCATCTCACGAACCTCCGTTCGCGCCGGCACGCGGAACCGTTATCGAGGTCGAGTCGCTACTCCGCCCGGCCGCGGTGTCCCTCTCCGTCTCCTGTCGGTCCCTCTTCCGCTCGCCGAGCCATCGCTCGAAAACACTGGCCAGCCCATCTGCACCATCGATGAGAACGTCGATCGTCGGGAGGCCCGTCTCGCGTGACATCCGCTCGCACACGCCAGCGACTTCCGCAGCCGGAATCCCCTCGTGATTCACGGTCACGGCAACGACGGGCTTGTCCGAGAGCAGCTCGAGTGCACGAATCTGCGTTTCCAACGGATGGAGCCGGTAGCCCGGGAACCCGTCGTACTCCAGCCGCGCCGGCGCATGCTGCAGGACGATCGCGTCGGGGCGCGCCGCCGCCAGGATCTCGAACCCTCCGGGGTAGGCCGGATTCATCAAGCTGCCTTGCCCCTCCACGACGATGGCGTCGGGGCGCTTCTCCACCCACGCACGATGGACGGCGTGCTCGATCTCTCCGGCGACGAAATCGTTGATCAGAGAGTCGAGGATGAGGCAGTATTCCGCGCCCTGCAGCCAGGCGGTCTGCCCGGTACCGATGAGCTCGGCACTGTGCCCGGCATGCTGAAAGGCGTCGACGAGAAGCCATGCGGTGGTGCGCTTGCCGACGGCCGAGTCCGTCCCGAGAAGCGCGATCTTGAGCGATTGAACTTCCTCGATGACGCCTGTGAACGCGTGCAGCTCCGACCTGGGCGGCGTCTTGCGAACATCGCGAAGCGTCACTCCGTGATCAACGGCGAGCGCCGCGAGCTCGGCGTCTTCGGACACGAAATCGTGCAAGCCGCAGTCGACGTCGAGCCCGGCAACGATGGCCTGCCTCACTGCAGCGCGCGCCTCGGCGCTGAGACGGCCGCCGTCGGGCGCCAGGCCGACGACGAAATGCGTGGCGCCGCCGTGCGTTTGCCGGGACGCATCGATCGCCTCCGACAGGTCGGGCAGGACGGGAATGTCCTTCGACTTGCCGTCCAGCACTTCGCCGGCGTCCGAACCGGCATGCTTCGAGTCCACCACGGCCAACACGCGGTAGCGTCGCGTCCTGCGAACCAGCCCGTGCGCCGTCTTTCCGTTCGGTGTGTTGAAAGCACCTTCGCAATAGACGATCGCGTTACCTTCGGGGAAAGCGGTCATTGTCTTCTTCCTGTGAGGATGGCGACATACCGATCGCCGGGCAGCGGGGTGCGGCCGTGGCGCTCGAGGAGGGCCAGCAAGCCCGCCGTCGCGGCCGGCAGCACACTGAGCCCCTGTTGCTCCCGGATCATCCGCGCGTACGTGGTCATGTTCTTGTCGCTGGCGAACCCGGCCCAGCCTCCGGTGTCCCGCACCGAGCAGAGGGCCTGGTCGCCGTCGATCGAGTGCCAGTTGATCAGCGGCTCGTTGACGGAAGTCTCGGCGATGCGGCCCGGTTCCAGGTCGAGGCAGCGTTCCGATCCCTTCACATAAGCCTGCACGACCGGATTCTTCCGGTGCGAGGAGCCGGCGACCATGAGCGGAATCCGCGAGGTCTTGCCTCTTCGATACAGGCTGACGAATCCCCGGTGAATCCCTGCCAGCGTCGTGCCGTTGGAGACGGGAACGGCGACGGCTGCAGGCGCGTCTCGCAACTCGTCGTAGATCTCGTACGCGATCTGCCCATAGGCTCGCATCTGCAAGTCGCTGTTGGCTCCTCCCGGGTTGGCGTCGTAGCAGTCGTTGTCCCCGGCGAACTCCCGGGAGAGCTCGACGGCGTGCTCGTAGTCACCGGAACAACGGACGATGGTCGCGCCGCACGCCTCCATGAACTCGACGCGCTTCGACTGGTACGTTTCGGGAATGTAAATGACGCTGCGCAGCCCGGCGCCCGCGGTCGCTGTCGCGACGGCGCTCCCGAAGTTGCCGCAGGTGGCCATGGTGATGCGGTCGAAGCCGCGTCGCAGCGCGTCGAGCACGTGCGCGAACGCGATGCGGTCTTTCTGTGTGCCCGAGGGGTTGCCGCCCTCGAACTTCAGGTAGATCTGGCGCAGGCCGACCTCGCGCTCGATGTTGCGAGCGCGGGTAAGATCGGTGTCACCGACCTCGGCGTCGATCAGATCCTCGAAAGCCTCGAGGCGCTCGCCCATCGGCCGTTCGGGGTCAGAAGCTACGGCCCGTAGTGAGCGGCTCTCCGTCGCCTCAGTCGCCGCAGGCAGCTCGTCCGCTGGTCCCGTCAGTTTCGCTTTCTCGTCCATTTCGGTTCTCACCTCACCGCGCGGCGGTGATCGCGTCGCGATGACGAAGATGTTGCCGATCGAGAGGGATTCCTCGGTCAGGTAGTCGGCGAAGAACGCCACAGACGATCCACTCGAAGCGCTCGAGGAGGACCGACGCAGTGGCGATCAGGGCGAGCGCGACCCAGGCCGTGCTCCAGGCGAGCGCCTGCGGCACCGTGACCATCTTCGATGCGCGATGGAAGAAGCCCAGATCGACGCAGACCATCGCGGTGACGGACAGCAGAAAGGCAACCCACAACCAGGCAGGCAACAGGAAGGCTCCTCTGGGCTTGGACCAAGAGGCCGTCCGGGCGGTGTTCGCGGCAGGATGGCCGATCTCAGCGTGAACTATGCAGCCGCGGGGGCGCGGGCGCAATGTGCCGAGTGCCCCCGGAGGTCGGTGTCAAATCCCCTCCGGTCGGCAACCGTTATCCACGTTTGACGGGATTCGAGTCAGCGTTCCAGCGTTCGGGTGCACCACGGGCAGTATCGCCAGAACTCTCGCGTAACGCCCCACCCGCACCGGCCGCAGCGGTCGCGGCTTCCATCCAGTCGCCAGCGCTTCGTCACCTTGCGGTGGCACCAAGGGCAGTACCGCATGAAGGGCATCAGATCCCGGCGGGAGCAGTCTCGGTGGCTACAACGGGCGCTGTAACGCCGGTCCGTGTACGCGCGGATGTCGACCCGCGCAAACCCGGCTCCCCAACACCAGGGGCAAAAGCGCCAGTCGAGCTTGCGGCCGCGACCGCACTTCTCGCAGGCCTCGGGGAAGGCAACCGTTCCGCGAAAGCGCTCTTGCTCGCGCCCGCACCAGGGACATGCGCACATCGGAGCGCTCAACGGGCCGCCGCAACCGGGGCAGTCGGCCTCGCGCGGTAGCTGCGCGCCGAACGCGCGCCTGTATTCCCGCTCGCGCTTGTGACGCCAGGTGGTTGTCGGCCGGGTGCGTTTCGTTCGCCGCGTCGCCCGCGATCGCTTCGGCGCAGCCCTCTTCAGCTCTCGCAGCATGGCGCCGGCGTCGGCGAATCGCTTCCGTGCATCGACCTCGGTCGCCCGGCGCAGGACCTCGACCGTGCCCGGCGCCACCTGCTGGCGCAGGCGCTCGTATCTCGGAGGGGGCCAGGCGAACGGCCATTCGGGCAGCTTCCCGGCGAGCATCCGATAGATCACCAATCCGGCGGAGAACACGTCAGATCGAAACGATGGCTTGCCGAAGGCCTGCTCTGGGGCGAAGTAACCGACCGTCCCCGACCCGGACCCGTCCTTGAGTGTCCGGTGGGCAGCGCGGGCGATGCCGAAGTCGGTCAGCCGTAGCTCGCCGCCGGGCATGATGATGAGGTTCTCGGGCTTCACGTCGCAATGGATGACGCGGTTGGCGTGGGCGAAGGCGAGCGCTTCGAGGAGTTGCTCGGCGTACTCCAGCGCGGTGCTCGTTGCCAGCCGTCTCTGCAATCGCTCCGCCAGCGTCTCACGGCCGATCCGATAGGCGATCACGAAGCGACCGTCGATGACCTCGGCGTTCTTCACCGACAGGATGTGCGGGTGCTCGAGACGGGCCGCAATGCGCACCTCACGCAGCAGATCCGCCGGAGGCTCATCGGCCGGAAGAGAATCGCGCAGCACCTTGATGGCGACGCGAACTCCCTCGATCTCATCGCGGGCCCGGTACACATCGGCGAACGCACCATGGCCGAGCGCCCCCTCGATGCGGTACTTACCCAGTCTCTGGCGAGCTTTCACGCGCTCCAACCCGCACACGTCCTGCGCAGTCGGTCATGTGGGGATGCTACGGCGAGGTGGGCGATTGCGAAAGATAGCGGGCATCGGTACCCCGGTGTCGCCGCTCACTGGCGTCGTGGCTGTACCGTGAAGCCAACGGTGCGAGCCCGAATCCATCGACACCAGCGGGAGATGAAACTTGGGAATTCGCGCAGACCCGCAGGTAATAGCGGCGACACAACGGTCTCGACTCGGCGTCCACGCCTGAGATGAGGCTGAAGGGGTGGAGAAAATCGGGCGTTGTTTGTTCAATCGCAGTAGTCAGCGACCATGAACGGAGCGAACATGGCCCACGACGTCGACGGGTTCGTCCTGCCTATTTCACGTGATCGTCTCGATGAATACGAACGCATCGCTGAGGCAGCTGCGGAGATCTGGAAAGAACATGGCGCGCTCGAGTACTGGGAATGCCTCGGTGACGACTTGAACGTAGAGGGAACGCGCTCGTTCG
>CBDUAS010000029.1:0-13437 GCA_965365185.1 uncultured bacterium
GGCTCCGGCTCATCCAGCTTCGAGTTCCGCTCCTATTACGACCGCGCTTCCCGTCTCCTCGGGTTGACGGACTACCAGCGCGACACCGTGGACGTCGAGGCTCAGCACGACGTCGCTCTCGGGGCCCGCAACCACCTGACCTGGGGTCTCGGTTACCGCCTGATCAATGATACGACGACAGGAAGCTTTACCCTGTGGTGGGACCCGGACGAGCGGACAACGGATCTGTTCAGCGCATTCGCCCAGGACGAGATCGCGTTCGCCGACGGGCGCGTGCGCCTCATCCTCGGCGCCAAGCTCGAGCACAACGACTACACCGGAGCGGAGTTCCAACCCAACATCCGTTTCTCCTGGAACCCCGCGGAAGGTCACCACGTGTGGAGCGCCGTTACTCGGGCGGTGCGCACGCCATCGCGCTTCGACAACGACGCCCACACGATCGGCGCCGTCGTACCTGCGCCGGTGCTGGGGATTCCCCTGGACGACCCGGTGGTCATCGAGTTGCGCGGGTCGGCCGACTTCGTCTCCGAGAAGCTCATGGCTTACGAGCTCGGATACCGTTTTCAGGTGGCGAACCGGGTCTCGCTGGACGTCGCCGCGGCTTACAACGACTACGACGACCTGCGCTGGGCGGATCCGGCCCCTCCGGAGCTCGGCCCGGCATCGATCACGGCGCCTTGGGTGCTGAACAACCGGCGAACAGGCCGCAGCATCGCCACGGAGATAGCGGTCGACTGGCAGCTCGTCGATTGGCTGCGATTACGCCCCTCCTATGGCTACCTGAGCTTCGACCTCGATCCGCAAAACTCGCCCCACCGGTCGATCGTTCCGCTGTTTTTCGCCGAGGAAGCGCTGGCACCCGAGCACCAGTTCCTGCTGTGGGCCTCCGTCGACGTGATCCCGAACACCGAAATCGATTTCACCGTGCGCTCTGTGGACGAGCTCCCGGCCGCAAGTATCGACAGTTACGTCACCTCCGACCTGCGCGTCGGGTGGCGGCCCAACGGCCATCTCGAGGTCTCATTCGCGGGCCGCAATCTGATCGAAGGACGGCACATCGAGTTCGTCCCGCAGCTACTGGGAGTGAACGCAATGGTCCCGAGGAGCGGCCTGGTCAAGCTGGACTTTTGGTTCGAGTGATGGTGGACACCGGCATGATGCCCGCGCTTGGAAAGCGATCATGCAACACCGATCCATAGCGACGCTCATCATCCTGCTGGTTCTCGGCGGGTCACCGCTCGCCGGCGCCGGCGCGCCGTTTCAGGCGACGGACGAATACCAGGTGAAGGCCGCCTTCCTGTACAACTTCGCTCGCTTCGTCGAATGGCCGCCTCAGGCGTTCGCCGACGCCGGCTCGCCGCTGCGGATCTGTGTGGTGGGCAAGCAGCCCTTCGGCAGGCACCTCGATGCGCTCGAAGGAAGGCTCGTGCAAGGGCGCCGCGTGGCCGTGATCGACCCCGGAACCAGCAGGGCTCTGACGCAGACCTGTCACGTGTTGTTTGTCAGCCGTGCGGCCGGCGACCTCCGCACGACGGTATCGAGTTACGCCGAGTTTCCGATCCTCACGGTTACGGAGATCGACAACGACCGCGGCCCCCGCGGCATCATCAATCTCATCAAGGAATGGAGCGATGCCAACGGTGAGCCTTCCGACCGATTTCGCATCGTCTTCGAGATCGACGTCGGCAGCGCCGAGAACGCCGGCCTGCAGCTCGCCTCGCGCCTGCTGGAATTGGCCCTTGTCCGGAGCAACACGCGATGATCCGCTTCGTCAGCAACCTGTCGTTGAGCCGCAAGCTGATCGGCATGAACGTCGTGACCAGCACGCTGGTGCTCGGCCTCGCTCTGCTGGCGCTTCTGGTAGCCGACGCGGTGAGCTTTCACCGGACGCTGAATGACAATCTCACGTCGCTCGCCCAGGTGATCGCCAACAGCAACACCGCAACGCTCGTCTTCGGTGACGATCGTGCGGCGCTACAGAACCTGGAGGCGCTCCGCGACCACGCCGAAGTGGCCCGCGTCTCGATCCTGGACGCGGACGGGAAGATCTTCGCCGAGTTCGTCAACCCTCAGGTCGACGGCGCGCTGCGCGAACGGTTGCCGGAGGTAGCGGCCACGGGAGAGGGACAGGCGCAAGCTACCGCGATCGAAGCCGATCTGATCTCGGACATACGCGAAGGCCTGCTGCTGGTGCAGCAGCCCGTCGTCCTGGACGGAGAAACCATCGGGCACGTCGTCATCGATGGCGACCTGGGACAGCTCTACGATCGCATGGGTTGGTACACGCTCATTGTCACCATCGTTCTCGCCGTGTTCGCAATGGTAGCTCTCGGTCTGGCTTCGGTGCTGCAGAGCATCATCACCAAGCCGATCAGCGGCCTGTTGCAGAACATGAGCGCGGTATCCGACACCGGTGACTACTCGATTCGGGCGGAGGAGGGGTCCGGAGACGAGGTCGGCGCCCTGATCGCGGGCTTCAACGAGATGCTCGAGCACATCGAGTCGCAAAACGTCGAGCTGGCATCCCACCGGGCGCACCTCGAGGCGCAGGTCGTCGCCCGGACGGCGGACCTGACGCGCGCCAAGGAAACGCTGGAACGAACCGTCGAAGAGCTGCAGAAAGCCAAAGACGCTGCCGAGGCGGCCAGCCGGGCGAAATCGGACTTCCTGGCGAAGATGAGCCACGAGATAAGGACCCCGATGAACGGCGTCCTGGGGATGCTCGAGTTGCTCGCCGGTACACGGCTCGACGAAAAGCAGCGCCACTTCGCAGCGACAGCGACGACCTCCGGGGAGCAGCTCCTGCAGATCATCAACGACATCCTGGACGTCTCGAAGATCGAGGCGGGCAAGCTGCAGCTCAGCGTCGAGGATTTCGAGCTGCGCGAGACTATCGAACGGACGGTGGACCTGTTCGCCGAGCCTGCCCGGCAGAAGTCTCTCGAGCTGATGTGCTGGATCGGGCCGGACGTACCGCGACGAGCCTCCGGTGACGGAGGCCGCCTGCGCCAAGTGCTGACGAACCTGATCGGCAACGCGCTCAAGTTCACCGAAGAGGGCCAGGTGGTCGTTCGTGTCCAGCGCCTCGACACCGCTCCGTTGACGTTGCGCCTCGAGGTCGAAGACACCGGGATCGGGATCCAGGCAGAGCAAGAGCAGGACCTGTTCGGTGCGTTTCGTCAGGCGGACGACTCGGTCACGCGGAAGTACGGGGGCACCGGCCTGGGGCTGGCGATCGCCAAGCAGCTCGTCGAGGCCATGGGAGGCACGATCGGACTGCACAGCGAGCCGGGACGGCGGACAACGTTCTGGTTCACCGTGCAGCTCGGCGAGGTGGCCGAGCAACCGGAAGCGGCAGCCGACGAAGACGCGGTGCTCGCCGGGTCCCGCGTTCTGATCGTCGATGACAACCCGACGCACCTCGAGATCCTCTGACAACACCTGACCGGATGGCACGTGGAGTGCGACACCGCCGGCGACGCCGAAGAGGCGCTCCAACATATCGCCGGATCCACGAGAGATGGGCAGCGCCCGTACGACATGCTGCTCTCGGATGCCGAGATGCCGGACTTGAACGGCTTCGAGCTGGCGGAGAAAGTCAAGAGGGAGACCGCTGCCGGGGACCTCCCCGTCGTGCTCATGGGCATCGGAACGGACGACGATCTTCGTCGTTGTACCAAGGCGAAGTCGGTTGCCGGTTGCCTGGCAAGGCCTTTTCGCGCCGCGCAACTGCGCTCCGAAGTGCAGCGGGTCTTGCGCGGCGTACGACCCGACCCTCCCCGCGGGCAGGAGACCGGATACGAGCCCGGCCCGAGGACCGGTGCCGCTTCACCCCTCGGTTTCAGCATCCTGCTGGCCGAAGACAACGAGGCCAACGTGGTCGTGGCATCGGCGATGCTGGAGGAAATGGGCTGCGTGGTCGAGTGCGCCCGCAATGGACACGAGGTTGTGGCGCTGTACGAATCCGGGGACTTCGACGCCATTCTGATGGACTGCCAGATGCCTCATCTCGACGGCTACGAGGCGACGCGCAGAATTCGTCGCCTGGAGAGCTCCAACGGCGGTCCGGAGACACCGATCCTGGCGCTCACCGCGCACGCCGTTTCCGGCGATCGGGAGCGCTGCCTGACGTCGGGAATGAACGCGTACCTGACCAAGCCGATCACCATGGAGAAGCTCCGCGAAGCGCTCGAAGAATGGTGCGGGAAGACCTCGATGGATGCGTCAGCCGACGGCTCTGCGAAGGACATCGAGTTCGACCCCGCGCCGTTGGAGAAGCTCGGAACCTTGCGCCAGGCGGACGAGCGCGGCGTCGTGCGCCGGGTGATCGATGCCTACCTGGGATCGTGCCCGGATCTGTTGCAGCGCGCTCGCGCCGCCGTGAGTGATGGCAACGACGTCGAGCTTCGCGAGGCCGCCCACGCCTTGAAGTCATCGAGCCTCAACGTCGGCGCTGTCGGGCTGGCGTCGCTGTGCAGCGAGCTCGAACAACGGGCCGGCCGGGAAGATGATGCCGACGCGGCGCAACTGGTGCCGCAGATCGAGTCGGCCTTCGCCGCCGTCCGACGGACCCTGAACACCATGAAAGCCGAGGCACGCTGATGCTCCGCCCCCCAAAAGACCTCGAAGCCCCCTTGATCCTGGTCGTCGACGACGACCCGACGATGCGGATCATCGCTCGTGAGCACCTCGAGTCGACCGGGTTCGCCGTGACAGAGGCCGTCGACGGCCGCGAGGCGATCGACCTTTACCAGGAGCTCGAGCCCGACGCGATCCTGATGGATGTAATGATGCCGCGCGTCGACGGCATTTCGGCCTGCAGCGAAATCCGCCGCCTCCCGGGAGGTGAGACCGTGCCGATCCTCATCATCACCGGTCACGACGACCTCGTGGAGATCGAGCGCGCCTACGCGGCCGGAGCCACCGATTTCACCTCGAAGCCGGTCAACTGGGCCATCGAGATGCACCGCCTTCAGTACATGATGCGCGCCGCCGGCGTCAGCCGGGAGCTGCGAAGCCGGGAAGCCGAGCTCCGCCACTCGCAGAAAATGGAGGCGGTGGGCCGCCTGGCCGGTGGCGTGGCGCACGACTTCAACAACTTGCTCACCGTGATCAGCAGCTACGGCAAGTTCGCCGCCATGCAGTTGCCCGATGACCACCCCGCACGGGAGGACATCGGCGAGATGCAGACTGCCGCCGAGCGAGCAGCCGAGCTCACCCGACAGCTTCTCGCGTTCAGCCGCAGGACCGTGGCCGAATCCGAGCCCGTGAACCTCAACGCGATCGTCACCGGAATGGAGGGGATGCTCGTACGCCTCATCGGCGAGGAGATCGAGTTGCGGGTACACGCCGACGAGGCCGTCGAGGAAATCATCGCGAACCCCAATCAGATCGAACAGGTGATCATGAACCTGGTGGTGAACGCGGCGGCCGCGCTGCACGACAGCCGCGGGCGGATCACCATCGAAACCACCAGCGCAGCGCTCGATCAAGATTTGACCGCCGGCCACGGCCGCGTTTCCGCCGGCACGTACGCCGTGCTCGCCGTCAGCGACAACGGCGAAGGGATCGCCCCCGAGGTACAGAAGCAGATCTTCGAGCCCTTCTTCACCACGAAGGAGGCCGGCAAGGGCACCGGCCTCGGCCTCTCCACGGTCTATGGAATCGTCGAGAGTGCCGGGGGGACGATCACGCTGGACAGCAAGCCCGGGCGCGGAACCTGCTTCCGCACCTACTTCCCGATCGCCCCCGGACAAACGGCCGTGCAGTCCGAGAGCGAGACAGAGTGCCGCCCGGTCACGGGTTCGGAGACCGTACTCGTTGTCGAGGACGAGGAGTCCGTGCGCTCGATCATGCGCCGGGCCCTACGAAACAGCGGCTACGACGTCCACGAGGCGCGCAACGGACAGGACGCGCTCGCGGTGGCAGGCTGCCTCGGAGACCGAATCGACCTCGTCGTCTCAGACGTTCGCATGCCGGTCATGGGGGGACGGGAGATGGCGAGACGCTTGTTCGACAACGGTAACGACTGCAAGCTGATCCTGACTTCCGGCCACTTCGACCTGCCGGAAATCGAAGGATCGACGTCCGCGTCCGCGGCGGCGTTGCTGCAGAAGCCCTTCACTCCCGAGGTGTTGCTGAGCACGGTTCGCGATGTGCTGGACGGCCGGCAATCTCAAGCACGGGCCCGGCGTCGGGCCTCGCGATAGTAGTCGGCATTCTGCAGATTCGCGGCAGCCTCCTCGTCGACGATGACGTCGACGTGCGGGTGCCACTGCAGCACGGACGCAGGGACCATCGCGGTCACCGGCCCTTCCACCATCCGCGCCACCACGTCGGCCTTGGAGGCCCCGAACGCCAGCACGATGGCGTGCCGGCTGTCGAGAAAATCGGCCAGGCCGAGAGTCACCGCACGGCGCGGGATCTTGTCGGCACCGCCGAAAGCTTCCGCCAGGTAACCCCGTTTGTTCAACGTCACGACCACTTGCCGCATGCGTGAGGCCAGCGAGGAGCCAGGGTCATTCGAGGCGATGTGTCCGTCGCCGCCGACGCCGATGATCTGTACATCGATGCCGCCGGCCATGTCGATGGCGCGCGTGTAGCTCGCGATCATTGCATCCACGTCGCGCGCCGTGCCGTCGGGGACGTGCCGCCGCGAGGGAGTCAGGTTCACCGACCCGAACAGCTCTCGCTCCATGTAGGCGGCCCACGAGGCAGGATTCTCCGGAGGCACACCGACGAACTCGTCGGGGTTGAAGGTCGTGACCTGGGCGAAGTCGAGACCTTCCAGTCGGTGCATCTCGATGAGCCGACGGTACATCGCACGCGGCGTGCTCCCGGTTGCCAGGCCCAAAACGCTGGTCGGCCGGGCACGCACGCATGCGGCGATCATCTCGGCGGCCAGGTCGCTGCCCTTGCCCGGGTCGGTCTCGATGATGACGTTCATGGCATGGATGGTAACGAAAAAGGGCCCCGGACATGGCCCGGAGCCCGAGTTCGTCGGCGCCAGCCGACTCAGTTCATCGGCTTGCTGAACTTCAGCACCCAGCGCTGGATGTAATAGCGGTGGATGGGATCGCCGGGGGCGCGTCCGTCGAAGTCGAACGTGTCGTCGGCGTTGTACAGCAGCTCCGAGGCACCGATGAACTCGAAGCCGCCGCTTTCGATCTCTTCGCGCGCCAGGTTCTCGTTCATGCGGTGAACGCTTTCGTCGCGCTCGTCGGTCTTGTCGGTGTGCGCATCGATGACCCCCAACACGCCTCCGGGCTTGAGCACCCGCATGAGCCGCGGCAACGTCGCCACCCGGTCATCACGCTCGCCGAAGTCGTGGTAGTTGCGCACCGTGATCAACGCGTCGAGGCTGCCTTCCGGAATGTCTTCCAGCGTCGCGACGATCTCGACGTTCGCCAGCACGCCGTCGACGTTGCGCTCGTCGAACGTCGCCTGAAGCCTCTCCATGGCGCCTTCGCGGGCGGCTTCGCCATAGGTGGAGGTAGCGATGACCCTGCCTTCCGGGCCGACGAGCTGCGCCAGGATGTGGGCGTTGTACATGCGTGAGGTGGCCAGGTCGCCGACAACCATTCCCGGCTCGATCCCGAAGAAGTGGTACACCTCGAGCGGCTTGAAGCCACCGTCGCGATAGCGGTCGTCCTCGGTACGCGACCGCCGGGTCATAGGGATGTCCCGGGTCCGCATCACTGGCGGCCGGCGCGGGGCTCGCAGCCTCCTCCGCGTCCACGGCCGGCTCATCGCCGGATGAGCAGGCGGAAACTGCGACCAATAGGACCACGATTCCGAGACCCCGAGCCAGGCTTCGGGCAGAGAACAGACGATTGCGAAGTTGCATCCTGCTATTTGCTCCTGAGATCGCGACCACGGCAGACCCACGCCATCGTGGAGCTCGCGGCGGTCGCAGAGAAAAGACGCGTCCCCGACGGAGAGGGTACGAGACCCCACACCGGGATGCCAGCAGCGGCTATCTTTCCTTCAACAGGTGGGCTGCGACCACGTTGAAAAGAAAGAAGACGACGTTGGCGCTGAAGGCGACGAGCACGAGGGTCTGTTTCTGCAGCGCCAGAAAGCGAAACCCCGCCGCCGACCAAGAGCTGACGATGGGCACCAGGCTCACCAGGACGCTGATGGCCAGAAAGGCGGCGCCGCCCCAGAGTAGCCGGCCCTCGTCGATATCCAGCAAAGATGCGTACGGCCCGGCGTCGGATGGCGAACGAGCGGCGAGAAGCATGCCGATGCCGAAGACGTTGAGACCGAGGCAGGTGCCGAGGAGCGCGAACATCATGGTGTGGATGCCGAAGGCATTGAAGTAGGCCAGCGGTACCGGCCCCCAGAAAAGGCCGATGAGAAGCACCAGCCAGTTGAGCAGCAGGGTGACGAGGCCAAGGCGGAAGAAAAACGAAGGGCTGGCGGCAAGGATCTGCAGCAGGTGGCGGGTGCCATCGCGCCAGCGCTTGAGGTGCGGCTTGCCGCTGCGCGCGTCGGGACGCAGCGTGATCGGAACCTCGGCGATCCGAGCGCCCGCCTTCATCGCCCCGACCAGCATCTCGGAAGCGAACTCCATGCCGCTGGCGCGCGCCCCCCAGGTTCGAAACGCCTGCCGACGGAAGCAGCGAAATCCCGAGTTGCAGTCCGAAATCCGCTGGCCCCGTCCGGCAAACAGCGTGTTCAGCACGAGCGTCAGTGCCGGTGTCCCCACCCATCGGTGCATGAACGGCATGGCCCCCGGCAGAATCGTCCCGCGGATCCGCGACCCGACGACGAGATCGTTTCCCGCTTCCAGCTCGGCGATGAGATCGGGAGCCTCAGCGAAGTCGTAGGTGTCATCGGCATCGGCGAACACGATGATGTCGTGCGCCGCGCGCTCGAAGCCATGCTGCAGGGCAGCGCCGTAGCCACGCACCGAGCACGACTCCACACGGACACCGCGATCGGCGGCGATTTCCCGGGAGCCGTCGTTCGATCCGTTGTCGGAAACCAGAACCTCGACCTCGCGGTCGGCGAGCGGTCCGCGACGCAGTGCGTCGATGGTGTCGAGCACCGCCGGAAGGCTGGCGGCCTCGTTGAGGCAGGGGATCACGAAGGAGACGCTCTGGGCCATGGGCGCCGGTGCCGGGGGGTCTTCGATTCGGGGTCGTGCGCGAGTCTGGCTCAGCACACTAGCAGGCTAGCGGGGCGCGTGCGAAGCGCTCTGCAGCGGGGCGCTCGCCGGCTCCGGGCAGGTGATAGGGTGAGCGCGGCGATGCGGAATCCGAACAGGTGATGTCGATGCGGGTCTCATGGCTTGCCGTCAACACGGCGCTCGCAGGGGTAATTCTGCGCCTGTGGCATCTGCTGCTTTTCAAGCAGCACCTCGACCGCCCTGCGATCGTCGCTGTCTGGCTCGGCGCTGCGTTCGTCCTCTTTCTGGTCGCCCGAGAGATGGCGTTGAGTACCCCTCCTGACGACCGCGGCCGGCTGCATCGCTGGTACGCAGCCGTGCGCGGGGTCCCGGAGCTCTCGCTCGTCATCCTGCTGCTGGTGCTGGTCTTTCTCTTCCACTGGGGCTTTCAGCGGGCTGCCTCGGACGGCCGGGAGTACTTCGTCCAGGTTCGCTCGCTGGTGATCGATCTCGACCTCGATCTGAGCAACGAAAACGCCGCCTTCGGGGTTCGCGGCACCGCCGGAAACTATCCGTTCGGCACTCCGCTGCTGTGGGTGCCCTTCTTCCTCGCGGCGCACGGCTGGCTCTGGTTGATCAACCTCGCCGGCTCCGCTCACCCGCTCAACGGGTTCTTCAACCCCTACCAGCGGGCCGCCGGCCTCGGCAGCCTGTTGTACGGATTTGCCGCTCTGGTGCTCATCTACGGCGTCTTGCTGAAATACTTCTCCCGACGGCTGGCCGCAGCGTCGGTCATCGCCCTCACCTGCGGGTCGTTCATCGTCTGGTACCTGGTGGTCGACAACTCGATGTCGCACGGCGCGTCGATGTTCTCGGTGACCTTGTTCATCTACGTCTGGCTACAAGGTCGCGACACCGAGAGCGTCCGACGGTGGGCGTTGCTGGGGGCGACGGCGGGCCTGATGTCGATGGTGCGCTGGCAGAACGTGCTCTTCGTCGCTCTGCTGGCGGTGCCGGAGCTCCTCTCAATGGCGCGCAGGCTGGTAGCCACGCGTGCGGCGAAGCGCCGTCCGGTCCCATCCGCGCCCACCCTTCCTGCGCTCGTGCGACGATACTCGGCTTTCGCCGGCTCCTTCTTGATCGTCTTTTCGCCGCAGTTGGTTGCCTGGAGGGCAATACGAGGTGCCTGGTTCGCGCCGCCCACGGCCGCTCACGGTACCCAGTTCTGGTCCCCGCCGATCGGTGACGTGCTGTTCTCGCCCGACCGCGGGTTGTTCTCCTGGACGCCGCTGCTGTTGCTGTCGGCCCTCGGCTTGCTGGCGTTCGCCCGGCGCCAACCGCGACTCGCCGGACTCTTCTTCCTCGGCCTGGCGTTGCAGGTGTACATCAACGCCACCGTCGATTGGAGCGGCCACGGCTTCGGCGCCCGGCGCTTCTCAAACTGCGCGGTGATCTTCGCCGTCGGTGTCGCGGCGCTGCTGCACTGGATGCGGCGACGGCCGGCGCTCGGCCCGGCGCTGCTGACTGCCACGCTGGTTGCTCTCAACATCTTGTTCATGACCGGCATGTTCGCCGGGGATGTGCCGCCTACCGGGACGGTGCGCTTCGAGCAGATGGTGGCGGCGGGAACGCGGCGCCTCGGAAACCCCTTTGCACTGCCCATGAGTGCGCTCACCGCACTCCGTTTCGACGCCGACATGGGTTTTTACGAACGCATCGGCGCTCAGACCTTCAACAACCTACGCATCGACGTGGGCGGCGCCAACGACCAACGCTTCCTGCTTCGCGGGTTCTCGGGGAGCGAACGGGCGGGTAACGCGAGCTTCCGCTGGAGCGAGGGACCCGAGTCCACCCTGGTTGTTCCGCTCAAGGAGGCCGCCGATTACGTGTTGGAGTTTCGCGCCGCCGGCTTCGCGCAGCCCGAGCTCGGCATCCAGGTCGTGGCGCTGTGGGTCAACAACGAGCTCGCCGAACGCGTTGGTGTCCGTGCCGCCCCGGATGACTATCGAGTTTCGATTCCCGCGGAGCTCTTGCGATCGGGCTTCAACGAGATCCGCTTCGAATACGCCTGGACGACTTCGCCGGCGGCGTCCGGCGCCTCCGGCGACAACCGAGAGCTGGCTGTACGGTTCGAGACGATCGCGTTCACCCGCGTCGGGTGACCTCGACGGCTCCCGAACCGCGGCGCGGCGCTGAAATCGGCGGCGCACCGACATCGCATCCTTCGCCGGCTCATCGCGCGTGATAGCGTTCGCCGCATGAAGCAGTATCTCGACCTCGTACAACACATCCTGGACTCGGGCATCGACAAGGGCGACCGTACCGGTACCGGTACGCGGAGCTGCTTCGGCTACCAGATGCGCTTCGATCTACGGGACGGGTTTCCCGCTCTCACCACGAAGAAGCTGCACATGCGCTCGATCATCTACGAGCTGCTCTGGTTTTTGCGCGGCGAAACGAACGTCCGCTACCTGCGCGACAACGGGGTGTCGATCTGGGAAGGCTGGGCGGACGAGAATGGCGATCTGGGTCCCGTCTACGGCTATCAGTGGCGCCACTGGAGGACCCCTGCGGGCACGGAAGTCGATCAGATCGCCGGCGTCATCGAGCAGATCAAGACCAACCCGGACTCGCGCCGGCACATCGTCACCGCGTGGAATCCCGCTGATGTCGACAAGATGGCGCTACCTCCCTGCCACGCGATGTTCCAGTTCTACGTTTCCAAAGGCCGGCTTTCGTGCCAGCTCTATCAGCGCAGCGCCGACGTCTTCCTCGGGGTGCCGTTCAATATCGCCTCGTATGCGCTGCTCACCATGATGGTGGCGCAGGTTTGCGACCTGGAACCCGGCGAGTTCGTGCACAGCTTCGGCGACGTGCACCTGTACTCGAATCATTTCGAACAGGCGCGGGAGCAGCTCGGCCGGCAGCCGCGTCCGCTACCCCGGATGCGGCTCAATCCGGAGGTTGCGTCCATTTTCGACTTCGACTACGAGGACTTCACGCTCGAAGCCTACGACCCGCACCCGCACATCAAGGCGCCGATCTCGGTGTAGCGTCCCGACGCACAGGGTCGAGAAGAGCTCCCAGCGTTCGTCGGCACGCTGGCGGGGCGGCATCGACCGCCTGCGGCGTGCGAAAATCCCCCGATATGAGAGTCTCGATCATCGTCGCCGTGGCACAGAACCGTGTCATCGGGCGCGACAACGACTTGCCGTGGCGGTTGTCGGCGGATCTGCGGCGCTTCAAGGCACTGACCATGGGCCACCACCTCCTGCTCGGGCGCAAGACGTTTGCGTCGATCGGCCGGGCACTGCCGGGGCGCGAGATGATCGTGATCTCTCGCGGGCGCCCGCAGCTTCCCGAGGGAGTGCACTTGGCCGCATCCGTGGCGGAAGGGATCGAGCGAGCGCGCTCGTGGGACGAGGACGAGCTGTTCGTCGCCGGAGGCGCGTCGATTTACGCCGAGGCCCTGCCGCTTTGCGATCGCGTTTATCTGACGCGCGTGAAGGCGGAAGTCGCGGGAGACGTGATGTTCCCCGAGGTGGATTTCGACGATTGGACGGAGCTGTCGCGTGAACACGTCGATGCCGACGATGACAACGAGTACCCATCGACGTTCATCGTCTACGCCCGAAGCGGGTCGTCGTGATGAAGCAGTCCGCGGTGTTCGCCGTGCTCGGCCTCGCGTTTGCCGCTCCCGCCGCGGCCGATACCATCTACCTGGTGAGCGGCCGGCTGATCCGCACCGCCTCGGTGCGGGTCGAAGATGGGCGCGTTCACTTCACCCAGTTCGGCGGCGAGGTCTCGATTCCTCTACACGAGGTGGCACGCATCGTCGACGACGACGAGGTCGAGCGTAGGCACGGCGAAGGCGCTGGCGGCGCCGCGCGCGGCGACGACCCGGCGGCCGCGGCGGGGCAATCGAGCCCGGCAACCACGACCGCAAATCCCTCCGGCGAGACCGGCACGTCAGCCGACGCGGACGACCCCGAATACTGGATCGAGCGCATCCGCGACGTCGATCGTCGCATCGCCCGCGTGCAATCAGAGCTCGATCGACTCCCCTATTACGACGAAACGGACAAGCGCCTGCTGCGATTCAACGGCCAGGCTCGCTATTTCATCGCCGAGCGCCGGCGGTGGGAAACGCTGATGGCGGACCTGGAGCTGTCGCGCCGACGCTTGCTCTACGGCGCCCGCAAGGCAGGAATCTTGCCCGGGAGCCTGCGCGACGGGCTGCGCAAGTAGTATCCGCGGCGGGCACCGAGCGGGCGCGGAGGAACCGCCGGTGCGGCGTTTGCGGTCGAGCGCCGTAGTATGCCGGT
>CBDUAS010000030.1:0-13334 GCA_965365185.1 uncultured bacterium
CGAACACCGCCAGCCCCGACCCGGTCGGCGGCAGCTTCAGCATCACGTTGGGCATCGGAGCCGACCGCGCGATCCGATGCGCCGCGCGCGACATCGATTCGGCGTCGTTGGCCCAAGCGGCACAGGCATCGACGCTGACGAAGCCGTCACGACAGCCGCTGTCGTGATAGACCGAAACGAGCGCTTCAGCAGCAATTCGCGCCTCCTCTGCCAGAAGGACCTCCGCCGGCTCGAGACCCTCACCGTGGGCAGCCCGTTCCAGTGTCTCGACATACTCCACGCCACGCGACACGGCGCCGGCAAGCAAGGTAAGGTCGCAGTCCACGCCGCTCACCGCCCGGTTGGACATCATTCGATCGAACGCGCCGCTATCGACGAGCAAGCGGCGAAAACCCGAGAGCCACACTCCCTGCCCGCGCGCACGCATGTCCCACAGTGGGCCGTCGCTCATGGTGTCAGCGGTCTCCTCAGGTGGCCAGCAACGCTCGCGCCCGCGATTCCACATTGTCTGCCGTGAACCCGAACTTCTCGAAGTTCACGGCCCCGGGCGCAGATGCGCCGAAACGATCGATGGAAACAACCTCGCCGCGGGAGCCGACGTATCGACTCCAGCCGAACGACGTCCCCGCCTCTACGGCAAGGCGCCGCGTGACCCGCGGCGGCAACACCTCGTCGCGGTAGTCATCGTCCTGCTCCTCGAAGAGCTCCCAGCAAGGCAGGGATACCAGGCGCGCGCCGACGCCGTCGTCAACCAGGCGGCGCCAGGCAGCCAGCGCCACGTGCACCTCGGAGCCGGTCGCGAGAAGAATGATCTCGGGCGTCGGCGCCGGGCTGTCGATGAGAGTGTAAGCACCTCGCGCCAGTTGCTTCGCCGACGCGACCTCCGCCTCCAGCGCCGCCAGCACGGGCACCTTCTGACGCGTCAGGACGAGCGCGGTCGGGTTCGATCCTCGCTGCAGGGCCAACCGCCAGGCTTCGCTGGTTTCGTTGGCGTCCGCCGGGCGAATGACCAACATGCCCGGGATTGTGCGTAGCGAGGCTACCTGTTCGATGGGCTGATGCGTCGGTCCGTCCTCGCCGACGCCGATGCTGTCGTGGGTAAAGACGTAGATGACCTGCTGGCCCATCAATGCCGCCAGCCTGATTGACGGCCGCATGTAGTCCGAGAAGATCAAGAACGTACCGCCGTAGGGAATGAACCCACCGTGAAGCGCCATGCCGTTGAGGATCGCGCCCATACCATGCTCCCGGATGCCGAAGCGGATGTTCCGGCCGGTGTGCGCTTCGCGGCCGAAGTCACCGCCACCCTCGAGGTCCGTCTTGTTGGATCCCGCGAGGTCGGCCGAGCCGCCGATCAGCGCGGGTACCCGCCCGGCCAGAGCATTCAACGCCTTTCCCGAGGCGGCGCGCGTCGCCAAAGGTCCCTGCTCGGCAGAGTACGTCGGCAGGTCGGTATCCCAGCCATCGGCCAGGCGTCCGGCAAGTCGGTCCTGCAGAGCGCCGGCCGCCGCCGGATACGCGCCATGATATTCTTGCCACGACTCCCGCCACCGCTCGTGCAGCTCCGTGCCTCGCTCGCCCACGCCCGCCAGGTGCAGTCTCACGTTCTCCGGCACGTGGAACTCGGCATCGGTCGGCCATCCGAGGTTCGCTTTGGTGAGGTGGAGCTCGTCCTCGCCGAGCGGCTCGCCGTGGGATTTTGATGAGTCCTGGCGATTCGGGCTGCCGTAGCCGATATGCGTACGAATGCAGATGAGCGAGGGGCGCTCCACCTCCTCGTTGGCGGCCGCCACGGCGTCCGCTATCGCATCCACGTCGTTGCCGTCGGCGACCCCTTCGACGCGCCAGCCGTAGGCCTCGAAGCGGCGCGGCACGTCCTCGCTGAAGGTGAGATCCACGGCACCGTCGATGGTGATGCGGTTGTCGTCGTACAGGACGATGAGCTTGTGCAACCCCAGGTGCCCCGCCAACGAAGCAGCCTCGGATTGGACGCCCTCCATGATGTCGCCGTCACTGGCAAGCACGTAGGTACGATGGTCGACGATGGCGTGGTCGGGTCGATTGAATTCCGCCGCCAGACGGGCTTCGGCAATTGCCATGCCGACGCCGTTGGCAAAGCCCTGCCCGAGCGGGCCGGTCGTCGTCTCGACTCCGGGCGTGTGGCCGAATTCCGGGTGGCCCGGGGTGGCGCTGCCCCACTGACGGAAGTCGCGAATGTCGTCCAGCGAAACCTCATGGCCGGTCAGGTGCAGCAGGGCGTACAAGAGCATGGATCCGTGCCCGGCCGACAGCACGAAGCGATCGCGATTGGCCCACGCCGGGTCGTGCGGGTCGAAGCGCAGGAAACGACTCCACAGCGCGTACGCCATGGCTGCGGCGCCCATCGGCATGCCCGGGTGGCCCGAGTTTGCCTTTTGTACAGCGTCAGCGGCCAACATGCGGATAGTATTGACGCAGAGGTTATCGAGGTCTTGGGCCACCGGGGACGCGTTCGTTGACATGCAGCCTCCGCTCAGAAACCGACTCGTGCAAAGTCTTGCCGGGGCTCCGGCCGGAGCGCGAAGGGCGATCGCGGCCGAGGCGAGCCGTAAGCTTGCGTGGCGGCCCCGAAACTGTCAAATCGTGGGCCGAGCTGCTCGGCTCCGCCACTGCGAGCGTCGCTTTCGCGGCGTGAGAATCCTCGCGGCCGCCTGTACGGCCGTCATCACCGCCTGCAACCTGTTCCCGGACGCCGGGCCGATACGGCTGCGGTATGACGTCGTGCCTACGAACGACGGCGCGCGTGTGTCGGTTACGGTCTCCGGCGGTCCCCGCCCGCTCGTGTGGGTCGGGTTCGGCACCAGCCCGCTCGGTGGAGCGAGCACCGCGCGGGTCATCAACAATGTGACGGCTCGTTCGGTGTCGGGCTCGCCTCTGGTCGTCGAGCACGTCGATGCCGACGCCTACCGTGTGCAGATCGAGCCGGACGAGGATTGGGTGCTCGACTACCGTGCGACGGTGGGGGCACCGCCTGCGGACTTCTACCACCGTGCCAGCAGCCGTTCTGACGATCATTTGATCCTTCTCGGGGTCGACGTCTGGGCGCGCTTCTTCGACGACCCCACCGCCGTCGAGCTCGCGCCGGCGGACCGCCCCCTCGGCGAGGTCGAGGCAGCGACGGTGCGTTTCGACACAACAGCGCTACCGAGGGGCCGTGTTGTGGTTTCGGCAGCGCGTGAGATCGAGCCCGACCATTTCGTCCTCCGCGAACATCCCGCACGCAGCGCCTTTGCCGTCGGTGCCTACCGTTTCCACGAGATCGATCGCACCGCTGGAGTACGCGCCGCCGTGCATTCCGGGTGGAACATTGCACGCCAGCAGATCGTGAACTACGCGCAGCGATTGGTGAATACGCAGGCGCTGGAGTTCGGCGTTCCCCCGGGCGAGGGGACGTTGATGATCTTTACGCCGCTGCCGCCCCCACTGCGGCCGCCGCAGGGAGTGCGCAGCTCCGGCATGGTGTGGGACCGCTCGCTGCTGCTGTTCGCCGGGGCCGGCCGCGAAGTACCGCTCAACAGCGATCGGGTGCGCGAGATGATCGCGGTCTTCCTCGGGCACGAGCTGTTCCATCTCTACGTGCCCTGGGGCCTGCCGGTGACCCGCTCCTTGTCGTGGCTCTCGGAAGGATGGGCGGAGCACGTCGGCCGCACGTCGGCGCAACGCGCCGGGATACTCGGCGCTTCGGGCGTTTACCGCAGCCTCGAGGACGCCTACGAGAGCTACATCGAGATGGGCGGAGCCCGCGCCGGTTCCTTGCGACAGGCTAGCGAGACAGAAAGCGAGGAGTTGCGGGCCCTGCTTTACGTACGCGGCGAGCTGGTATTCCGCATGCTCTCGCTGGAGTGGGACGCGAGCGGCGGGAACGGATCGTTCGACCGCGTTCTGGGGCACCGCCTGCAGGCCGAATACGACGGGTCGACCCCCCTGGAACCCGCCGCGGTAAGCCGGGTCCTGTCTTCAATGGTCTCGCCCCAGACCGTCCGCCGACTGGTCGAGGGTTCGGCGATGATCACGCGGCCGGAGCTCGAGCTGGGGCGCCGTTGATGGCGCGTCGGAAGGACTGTAGGCGGCCCTCGAGGGCTCCGGTGCTCTTCGCTCTCGCTCTCTGTGCCGGCTGCACGCCCATCACGGAGCGCGCCAGCACCGACGATACGCCGGCGTCAACCCGCGAGAGCGACGCCGACGACCTGTTCGTGTTCCGTGACGACGTCGGCCCTCTGGATCTGGGCGATCGCGTGCCCGACTTCGAGCTCAGGGACCGCCACGGCAACACCCTCATGCTGGCTTCGTTCCGCGGTCGTGCGGTGGTACTGGCGTTCATCGGACCTTCCACCGACAACGCCAACGATCGAGAGGCGTTGCGCCGGTTGGCGATTTTCGCCCGTGCGTTGTCGCCGCAGCTTGCCGACAAGGTGCACATGCTGACCCTGGTGCTCGACGAGGACCCGGGATCGCCGGCTGTGGCGCGAGCTGACGGCAGGGCGCCGCGGGTGAACGTTCCATGGACGTTTGTCGGCGCCAGGCCGCGCGATGCGGCGCTGCTTGCGGCATCGTTCGGCGTGGTCGCGTGGCGCGCGGCGGACGGCGACATCGGCCACAGCTTCAACACCGTGGTCATCGATCCGAATGGTCGTCTCGTCGATCAGTTTCCCGGGCTCGAAGAGTGGTCACCTCGCGACCTCGTCGCGGCCGTTGCTCTCGCGGTCGGCCATTGACGAGGCTCCTCAGACGAGCTCGCCGGCCGTGCCCACCGCCTGCTGGTTCTGCAATCGATACAGGCAGGCGTAGATTCCGTCGCGTTCGAGCAACTCGCCGTGCGTGCCGACTTCGCGAATGACGCCATGGTGGAGCACGACGATGCGATCCGCGTTGCGGATCGTCGACAGGCGGTGGGCGATGACGATCGCGGTGCGCTCGGCGATCAGGCGGTCCAGGGCTCGCTGGATCTGAGCCTCGGTTTCCGAGTCGACGCTCGACGTTGCTTCGTCGAGAACCAACACCTGCGGGTCCACGGCGAGGGCCCGGGCAAACGCGAGCAACTGCCGCTCGCCGAACGAGAGATTCGCGCCACGCTCGCCGAGTCGGGTGTCGTAGCCCTGTGGCAATGTGCGGATAAACCGGTCCGCCTCGACCACCCGGGCCGCCGCCTCGACCATGTCGCGATCGACGACGCCGAGCCCGATGTTGCCCGCGATGGTGTCGGTGAACAGGAAGACATCCTGCGGAACCGTCCCGAACGACCGGCGCAACGATCGCTGCTCGAGCTCGCGTACATCTCGGCCGTCGACGGTGACCGAGCCCTCTTGCACATCGTAGTGCCGCAGCAGCAGCTTGATGACCGTCGACTTGCCGGAACCCGTGGCGCCGACGATGGCGATCTTCTCGCCCCGGCGCACTCGCAGATCGAAGTCCACGAGCACCGGCGCGGTGGTGCCTACCTGGGCCGCGGCATCGTCCTCGGACGCCGCCCGCGCAGCCTCGGCGCTGGAGGGATAGGCGAAGGTCACGTCGGCGAAGCGGAACTCGTGCTCGAACGCGGGCATCGTTTGCGCCCCGGCGACGTCCCGCACCTCCGGCTCGACGTCCAACAAGCCGAAGATCTTGGTGCTCGCCGCTGCGGCCCGCTGCAGCGTGTCGTACTTGTCAGAGAGGTCCTCGAGCGGCTGGTAGAAGCGGCGTAGATACTCCATGAATTGCACCAGGACGCCAACGGTGACGGTGCCGCCAATGATCCCGAACCCACCGTAAAGCAACACCAAGGCCGTAGACACGGTGGTGGCGGCCTGGACCGATGCCGACAACCAGGACGACAGTCGTACGCTGCGCAGCTCGACGTCGAGGATGTTGCCGCGCACCTCTTCGAACGCGGCCCGGTTGCGATCCTCTTGAACGAATGCCTGCACGACCTCGACGCCGGAGATGGTCTCCTGCAGGAAGGAGTTCTGGCGGGCAACGAGAGTCCGCACGCGATCGTAGGTCGAGCGCAGCCGGGTTCGCAGAAACGCGAGGATGCCCAGCAGCGGCGGGATGACGACGAACGAAGCCAGGGTCAGCCGCCAGTCCACCCAGGCCATCACGGCGACGATCCCCACGACGGTGGTCAGATCGCGCGCCATGGATACGATGCCCTGCGACACCAGGTCGTTGAGCGTCTCCACGTCGCTGGTAACCCGGGTCATGGTCTGCCCGACCGGGTTCCGGTCGAAGAAGGACATCGACAGCGTCTGCACATGCCGGAAGATGGCGCTCCTCAGGTCGTGCATGATGCGCTGGCCGGCAAGTTGCATGAGATAGATCTGCGCGAACCGCACGGCGAGCTCGACGAGCAACAAACCGATGAACATCCCGACCAGCGTGGAGAAGCCCGAAAGGGCGTTCGCATCGCCCTGGGAGGCGGGGGTCAGGTAGTCGTCGATCGCCACCCGAATGAGGTACGGCTGCAGGAGCTGTACACCGGCAAGCAGCGGCAGCAAAACGGTGGAGACCGCCACGAGCCGCAGGTGCGCGCGGATGTAGGGCACCAATCGGCGCAACACCGAGAGATCCCTCCGCTCCGCCATCTCAGAGCTGCTCCAGCTCGGCGCTCAAGCGCTGTTGCTCGAACATGGTGGCGTACAGCCCACCGTTGCCAACGAGCTCATCGTGGCTCCCGTGCTCGACGATGCGACCCTGATCCATGACGTAGATGTGATCCGCATCTCGGATGGCGCCAATTCGATTGCTGGCCACGATCAGCGTGCGGCGGCGATCACCGCGGTGCGGCGATCGCAGGCTGTCGAGAATTCCGCGCTCGGTTTCCGCGTCGACGTTCGAGAGGGCGTTGTCCAGCACCAGAATCGCCGGGTCGACGAGCAGCGCACGCGCCAGGGCCACGCGCTGTCGCTGCCCGCCGGAGAGCGTCGCGCCGCGTTCGCCAACGACCGTCGCAAGGCCTTCGGGTAGGTTGTCCAGATCGATCGACAGACCAGCGGAGCGGGCCGCGCGCTCGACTTCGCTCGACGGCGCCTCGGGGCGACCGAAGGCGATGTTGTCGAACACCGAGCTGGAAAACAGAAAATCGTCCTGCGGTACGTAGCCGACCGCGCGCCGCAGCTCGTCGAGCTCCACGTCGGTGATGTCGATTCCAGCCACGCTCACCTTCCCGGCCGGGACCTCGATGAGGTGCTGGACGAGCTTCAGCAGCGTGCTCTTCCCCGAGCCCACCCGACCGACGATGGCAACGTAGCTGCCCGCTTCGGCGGTGAAATGGACCTCGCTCAATGCGTGCCGTCGGCCGCTGTCGAGTTGCTCCGCGTCGAGCCGGAGAATGCCGTCGTAGTGAACCAGGCTGTCGTCGTAGCGGAAGCTCAGGTCGTCGACCTGCAGCGAGAGCGGGCCGTCTGGGAGGCTCCGCGGCTCGCTGGGCGAGGTAATCGTCAAGGGGGCGGTAAGCACGTCGTCGAGTCGCTCCAGCGCCGCCGCGCCGCGTTGCAGGAGGCTGAGGATCCATCCCAGCGCAACGGTGGGCATCACCATGACGCTGATGTAGCTCAGGAAGGCGACCAGGTCGCCGATCGTGAGCATGCCCGAGGACACCATGCGACCGCCGAAGCCGAGGACGGCAACCGAAGCGACGCCGCCGCCGAGCCCGACGACGGGGATCATCTGCGCGCGGGCCCATGCCTCCCGCAGGCCGTACTCCATATACGTCCGCGAGTGCTCCTCGAAACGACGGACCTGTGCATTCTCGAGGCTGAACGACTTGACGACCATGACGCCCGAGAGGTTCTCCTGGACCATGGTGTTGAGCTCACTGAGCGCCACGCGAGCAGCGGTCACGTACGCACGGACACGGTGAACCAGCACGCGCACGAACAGCGCGATGATCGGCAGCGGCAAGAACACCGCGAGCGTGAGGCGCCAGCTGATCGAAAGCATGTACGCGAGGCCGAGCGCGTACATGAAGACTGCATTGAAGAAGTACAGCGCTCCCGGCCCACCCAGTGCCCGCACCAGCATCACGTCGTTGGTCATCCGGGACATCAGGTCGCCGGTGTTCGTGGCACCGAAAAACGAGGGCGCCAATTGCAGCAGGCGGTCATGCAGCATTCCCTTGATCTCGAAGTCGATCCGCCGCGACACGCTCAGCACGAAGACGCGAGAGCCTACCCTCGTGAGCGTCTGCGCCACCGCCAGGCCAATGATGACCCCTGCGTACAGGATCATGAGCCGGCGCGTAGCCCCTGCGTCGAGGGCGTCGACCGCCCAGCCGAACACTCTCGGGATCGCCAGCGCGATGGCGTTGGTCGCAAGCAGAAAGACTCCGCCCAGTACGTACGCTCTGCGGTGGCGCAGATAGAGAAAGAGGTACCGCCTCAGGATGTCCATTTCGTCGTAAGCTGCCCGAGTTTCGGCGGCCGTCGCCGCGGTGAACGGCGCCGGTCGTCGGTCCGGCTCAGCGTTGCAGCAGGAAGGCGCGGAGGTTGTAAAGATACCCGCGCCAGGCGTCCATGTGGCTCTCCATCTCCAGGCCGCCTTGGAATCCACCGTGCTCGAGCACGATGCGGGTGGCGTCGTCCAGATCCTCGAACGTCAACACGACCGTGGTCTCGTAAGCACCCTCCGGGAACACCGCCGGCGGCGGCTGCCAAGTGAACACCAAACGCTCCGGCCGGGTGACCTCCAGATAGGTGCCCACCCACTGCTCGTCCCACCCGTCCCAGCCAAAGCGATACTCACCGCCTTCGGTTACCGTCATCTGAGCGGATCCCGGGAACCACTGCACGAGCTGGTCGGCGATGGTCCAGGCGTCATAGACAAGCTCACGGTCCACGGGGATTTCCATGCTCAGGCGCACGACGAGCTCACTCTCGACGAATGCGCGCTGCTGCGCCGAGGCCGGAAGCACACCCAGGAGCATGACGGCTGCAACCAGCATCACGAGCAGGCGGCCTGATTGCATGTCTCCTCCTTCTTGCTCGCTCAGATCACCCCCGCCTCGCGCAAGGCAGAGATTTCGTCCTCAGTATGACCCATCGCCGCGAGAACCGCCTCCGTGTGCTCTCCGAGTCCGGGCGCCCTTCCGCGTACCCGCCCGGGTGAAGACGACAGCTTCACGGGCACGCCCAGCACCTCCGTTCCATCGAGCTCGACCAGCATCTCACGGTCTGCGGTGCGCTCGGCATCGAGCACCTCGTTGAGCGCCCGAACGCGTCCGCAGGGGACGCCGGCGTGGTTCAAGCGCTCCTCCCAATCGTCGACGGTGCGCCGTCGAAACACGGGCGCCAGAATCTCGTCGAGCATCCCGCGGTTCTCCACGCGGTCGGCGTTGCTGGCGAATCGCCGGTCGGCAAGCAAATCGTCAGCGTCGATGGCACCGCAAAACCGCTCCCAGATGAGCTCGTTGCCGACACCGACGACGAACGTACCGTCGGCGGCCTCGAAGGTCTCGTACGGAACGATGCTCGGGTGTCGATTGCCCCGGCGCCGCGGCAGTGTTCCTGCACTCAGATAGGCCTGCGCCTGAAAGGTGAACATCGACAGCATCGCGTCGTGCAGCGCCACCTCGACGAGCTGCCCTCGTCCCGTGCGTTGCCGCTGCAGCAGCGCCAGCAGAATCCCCTGCACGAGGTAGAGCCCGGCGATCTCGTCGGCGATGGAGATGCCTGCCTTCGTCGGTGGACCGTCCGGCGATCCGGTCAGGTTCATGAACCCCGACTCGGCCTGGATGATGACGTCGAATGAGGGCTTCCGCGACCGTTCTCCGTCGGCGCCATAGCCGTTGATCACGCCGTAGATGCAGCGGGGTGCACGCCGGCAGACGCGCTCGAAGGAGAACCCCAGGGAATCGAGCACGCCGACGCGGAAGTTCGACACCAGGATGTCGGCGGACTCGATGAGCTCCCAAAGGATCTTCTTGCCTCGCTCCGCCTTCAAGTCCAGGACGATGCTGCGCTTGTTGCGGTTGACGGCCATGAAGTAGGTGCTCACGCCGTCCACGAACGGAGGTCCCCATCCGCGCGTGTCGTCACCGCTACCGGGACGTTCGACCTTGATCACGTCCGCGCCCATGTCCGCGAGCATCATGGTGGCAAACGGGCCGGCGAGAATCCGGGAGAGGTCGACGACGCGCAGACCGCCCAGGGGCATCATTCACGGCTCCTTTTGATCATCGCAAAACAGCGTCGGGCAATGTTACCCAACCAACCCCTAACGCTTTCGGCCGGGGGATAGATTTGCCAATACCCTCTGGTACACTATGGCCCTCGCCAACCGGAGGGAGGCCTGGATGGCAGACAATTCGTCTGGTTTTGTACCGGGGGCATTCGGCCCTTTCAAGCTGTTCGACGGCAAAGACCGGGACAACGAGGCGTGTCGCAGCCTCTGGGTAGCCGTCATCCAGAAGGCCATCAAGGACATGGCCTACTCCTCACAGAAACGCGGCCAGCGCTCTCTCACGCCCAGCGAACGCGAAAAGCTCCATCGCATTTACGAGCTCGAGGCGCCCGAGAACTTCTTCAACAGCCCCTGGTTCGAGGAGATCTGCCTGTTCCTGGAGCTGTCGCCGTCCCGCATCCGCGGCGCGGTATTCGATCGTTACGAGGACCACGACGGTCGGCGGCATCCGCTCATCTAGATCTCTTACTGCCGCGCCACCTAAAGCTCCCCCGACTCGGGATCTTTCCCCCTCCCGGAAGCGACCGCTCTTTGTTCGCGCACCGGGCGATAGCCCTCCTCGTATCGCCTGACGCGGTACGGCAGCTCGGTATCCTCGACGATTCCGTCGGAGATCTCTGCCGCGAACAACGGCGCCATCTGGAATCGCAGCGAATCGTCAAACCGCCCATCTTCGCCATCGGCCAGACGATTGACCTGTGAAAGGACGTCCGCGGCCTTCACACGGATCGTTCCGACGTCGAAACCCTCGAAGCGATCCGGCACATCGGTCAGGTAATCGAGGGCAGTGCGAAGCAGCCGCTGCGCCCCGCGCCAGTTGCGCCGTTCGATGTGCAAGAACGCGGCGGCAATCTGGATCAGTCCCTTGAACGGGTCGCGGCGATCGACCTGCCAATGCTCTTCCATCTCCTCGTGCGCCAGCCAGTACTCACCGCGATCGAAACGTGCCACGTAGCGCCGCAACTCAAGAGGATACGCGTCGCCGTCACCCATCAGATCACGGCTTCCGGCCGAGCGCCTCGCGAGAGCCATGGCGCATCACCATGATGCGCACCTCACGAAAGGGTTGAAACAGGGTTTCCACCTCGCGGGTCAGCACCGCTCGGGGAGCCGCACGACCTTCGACGGGCGCAAACCCCAGCGTCTTCGAGTCGATGATCCGATAGCGCTGCGCCCTGGGAGGCTTGCGCCCGTCTCCGTCGAATACGGCGAACATCCAGCCGTTCGGGCGCAGCACCCTACCGATCTCGCGCACCAGCCTTCGCGCGTGCGCCGGCTCCAGGTGCGACAGGGCAGTCCATCCCAAGACGCCGCCAAACGAGGCGTCCGGATAGTCCAGGCGGACCTCTCCTTCGCCAGCGTGCGCCATGACGTCGAGAGCGCTCACCGGGTGGCCGTCGTGGACCCAGTACATCACGTTGCCCGTGGTGCTGGCGCCCAGGTCGAGCAGCGGCAGAGGCTCTTCAAAGGCACGCACCTTCGCGCAGAACTGCCCGAACAACGCCGAGGTGTAGTCGGCCTCGCTGGGTCCGGCTTTCGATGCAGGCCTGATAGATCGCCTTGCCATCCCGAACTTTCTCGATCCCCGATTCGGGAGGTCAGCTCGACCCCTGCTTGTGCCCCCCGCCGGATCCGCCATCGGCTGCTGCCGCCTTCGGCTTGTCTCCCGAACCACCGTCGCGGACGGGCTTCTCCGCGGACTTCGGCGACCCGCTCGGCGCCTCGACCGGCGGCTTGGCCGGCTGTGGTCGGGCTGCCTTCATGTCGACGCTTCCCTTGAAGTGAGCCCCTTCGACTATTTCGAGTGTGGGCGTTCGGATGTTTCCGGTCAAGTGACCCGTCTGCCCGATGACCACGAGCTCGGCCCCCTCGACGTCGCCGTCGACCTTGCCGTGCACGATCACCCGCTGGCCGTCGATCTTCGCGTGCACATCCGCATCGCTCGAGATCACCAGGGTTCCCTTCGCGCGGATCGTACCGTCGACCTTGCCGAGAATCGTCAGATCCTCGTCACAGACGATCGCGCCATCGACGTGAATCTGCCGCCCCAGTGTCGATCCCGACGAATCCTTCGCCGGCGACGATCTGGGGGCTGTGGGCCGTGGGTTACTGGGCTGGGCCGCGGTGCCGGTCGGCCTGTTTTCTGCGTCCTGCTCGTTGTCGAACCAACCCATCTCGCCTCTCCTTATTCGTGACAACGGAACCTCGACGCCGATCAGCATCAACGTCCATACGGTTACCGCTAGGCATCTACGGCTAGCCATGCCCACATAGCAGCCGTGAAGTTCAACCATAGCGCGCCGAGACGACCACTGGTAGTCCTCGCCCGGACTCCTTCTTTGCTCGATTAAAGATATGAAAAAACATTAAAACACAGTTAAAGCTAACAAAACTATTGATAACTTTTTTTCACACATCTCTTGACAGAGATGATCTTATTAGTTATCTATAGTTGCGTATTCTCGCTCAACTGGTATGGGAGGTTAGCAATGATCACTTCTGAACATACGGACACGCGCCTCCTCAACGCGTCGCCCGAGGCGGATCCCGGCCGTCAAAACCAGTTCGTTCCCGCTCTGGGATCACCCGAGGCCGAGCTCTGGGGAGAAGTGCTGCTGCGAGCCATCGAGGACTTCAAGACCTACATGGCCTATCGCAAGGATCCCGTGGAGAACCCGCTGTCGGCCAAGATGGTCCGCTCGATCGTCGCCGACGGCTGCGATCCGGAGTACTGGATCTTCGCCAAGGACACCGGGTTCAGCGCCGTGTGCATGGTGCTGAACGTCGAGCCCGACTGCATCCGGCGCTTCCTGCGCAACTGGTTGTACGAAACACTCGACATGGAGCCGACCTACTGATCGGCGCGAGACAGGCGACGGCTCAATGCAACACCCACGATGACCGCGATTGCACCCGAGAGCTGGCGCGACGTTAGCTGCTCTCCCAGCCAGATCCACGCGGTCGCGGTGGCAACAACCGGGATCAAGTTCACGTAGACGGACGTGCGGGTCGAACCGATCTCTTGCACCCCACGCGACCACGCCATGTAGCCGAACACCAGCGCCATCAGGGTCGAATACACCAGGCCTCCCCAGCTAGCCAGAGGCACCTCCCGTACCGGCAGTCGGACGATCTCAGGC
>CBDUAS010000031.1:0-13264 GCA_965365185.1 uncultured bacterium
CCCAGCCGGCGGTCGGATCCGCCCTCGGCGGAGGCAGCGACCGCAGGTAGGCGATGATCGCCAGAATATCGTCGTCAGTCAGCGCTGGGTTGCCGCCTTTGGGCGGCATATCAATACCAGTAGTATTGGCAGCATCCCAGATGGGCCGACCCGGCGACTGAGAACCGACGGTGGCCCAACCGGCGACCACATACTTCTTGTCCGCTTCGATCGGCGTGCCGTCGTCCAGGGTCATATTGCTGATCCGTCCACCCATGACCGACGGGCTGGCCCGGGCGTTCGACATACCGCCGGCGGCGCCTGTCGCCACCACCGATCCGCCCGCGTCCCGGGCCGCGACCCCGGGGAGCGCTGCGCCAGGGACGGCGCCCGCGGGGGTGGGCGCTTGATCCGGGTCACCGCCGAGGCCCGCTGGTTCTTCCGTGGAGGACCGCCGCGCGAGGTGCGCGAGTGGTTCCTGCGCGGCGACCTGTGGACCGAGCAGGCCGCGCGCGTGGACACCTACTTGCTTCTTCCCGGGTGCACGACCGCAGGAATCAAGCTCCGGGAAGGGCGGTTCGAGGTCAAGGCGCGGACCGCTGCACCCGTAGCCACGGACTATTCGCACGGCGTACGTGCGCACCGGGACGGCTGGGTGAAGTGGTCATGCGCGGTGCCCGAGGCGCCTGGCGCACGCGCGGCCCTGCAGGCCGACCGCGAACGCTGGGTGAGCGTCGGGAAACGTCGATTCCTTCGCGGATTCACGCTCGAAGGCGCCGCCGCTTACAGGCCGCGGGAGGTCGCCGCCACCTCCATTCGCCCGCGGCGGGGCTGCGGTGTCGAGATGACCGAGGTCACCATGGGCGGCGGTCCGACGTGGTGGACTCTGGGCCTGGAGGGATTCGACGACGACGGCACGCCCGACGAGGCTCTCGATCGAGTGGCGCGGGCTTTCTTCTCCGTCGCCCCGCCGATGTCACTGAAGCTGGATGCCTCGTGCTCGTACGTTGCTTGGCTGGTCAGGCGGTTTGCGGATGCCGACGCCGCCGAGTCGTAACCTGGCTATTCGCTGACCCAGCGCACACTGTCGGGCTCGGTGCGGTCGCAGGCGATGGTCTCGGTGACACCTCCCGAGATCGTCGCGCAGGCCACCCGGGCGGCGGCCGACAGCGCTTCCTCGCGGGTCGCTCCGGCGGCGGTACCGCAATTGCTGCGCCCCTTGAAGGTCAGGCACACCTCCACCTCGTAGCGGTGGTAACCGACGGACATGTACACCAGGGCCACAAGCACGCCGACGACCAGTAACGCGCCGGCGACGATGATTCCGAGGCGGGAGTTCATGCGATCAGTATCGGTCAGGGACGACGTTGCGGAAAACGGGCTTCTCCGGCTTCTCGTCGGGCACGATGGGCTCCGGGGGCTCGCCCTGCTCGTAGGGGAGCTTCTCGTAAGGGATCAGGTGGAGGAAGTGCGCGATGCAGTTGAGCCGTGCGCGGCGCTTGTCGTCGGCCTCGACCACGTACCACGGCGCCCACGCGGTGTCCGTCCAGCGGAACATCTCCGCGTAGGCGGCGGTGTAGTCCCACCAGCGGGCCCACGACGCCATGTCCATGGGCGACAGCTTCCACTGTCGCATGGGGTCATCGTACCGGCGGCGGAAGCGTCTTTCTTGCTCCTTGCGCGACACATCGAAGAAGAACTTGATGAAATGGATGCCTTCCTCCACGAGAGCCTTCTCCGTGCCGGGCGTGGACTCTAGGAACTTCTGCACTTCCTCCTCGGTCGCAAAACCCATGACGCGTTCCACGCCGGCGCGGTTGTACCAGCTCCGATCGAAAACGGTGACCTCGCCGGCGGCGGGAAAGTGTGCAACGTACCGTTGCATGTAGATTTGTGTCTTCTCGCGATCCGTTGGCGCCGGCAAGGCAACCTTGCGGAACACCCGCGGACTGACCCGTTCGGTGAGCCGCTTGATGGCGCCGCCCTTACCGGCGGCGTCACGCCCCTCGAAGATCACGATCACGCGGGCGCCGGTTTCCACCACCCAGCGCTGCAGGTAGGCGACCTCGGTCTGCAATTCTTCGAGCGCGTCCTCGTACTCCTGACGAGGCATCTTCTTCTTCTTGTTGTTCTTGCCCACGACATCCTCCGGCATTCAGGATGAGGCGATGGTCGATCATCGCAGACGCTCGCGCAAGCGGCAGGGTGCCGGCCGAGGACGATGAGACCGGGGGGAAGCCGCATTGCGCGAAGCGGCCGGGCTAACGTCAGAGCTGGCGCCCGATCTCAGCCGATGACCTGCTCGTACAGCCGGTACTGGTTGCGCCCCATGATCTTCTCGACCTCGCCCTCGGAGTAACCGCGCGCGACCAGCCCGTCCCAGACGACGCTCATGCGGCCCGGGCCGTTGAGCTCGTCGATGAAGTACGGAAGCTCGCTGCTGACCACCTGCGCCCCCTCTTCCGCCCGCAGCTCCGCCTCGTATTCCGGCGTCATCTCGATGACGCGATGGTCGCGGTCGGAGCCGATACACACCTGTTCGATGCCGCAGACGTTCACGGCGTGATCGATGTGGTCGAAATACGCGTGCAGGTTGTCCTGCTTTTTCAGGGTGAGAAACGGCCGTAGCTGGCAGATACCGACGACACCACCGTTGTCTGCCAGCAAACGCAGGTTGGCGTCGGAGATGTTGCGCACGTGTGGGTGTACGGCGTTGCAGCCCGTGTGGGAGTTGATCACCGGAAGCCGCGACGCGCGGATTGTATCGGCCATGGTTTGCTCGTTGGCGTGTGCCAGGTCCACGAGCATGCCGACGTCGTTCATGCGATCGACCAGCTCGTGGCCGAACTCGGTGAGACCGCCGTCGTCGCCCTCTGCGCGGCAACCGACGCCGGCGAGGTTGCGCTCGTTGTAGGTGATCTGGCTGCTCGTCAGCCCCAGCTCCTGGAACATCGCCACGCGGTCGAGGTCGTCGTCGAACTGGGTGGCGTTCTGGTAGAGGTAGAAGACCGCCATTCTGCCCGTGTTGCGGGCCTCGTCGACGTCGGCCACCGAGGTTGCCTTGACGAACAGATCCGGATGCGCGGCAAGATAGCGGTCGTACTCCATGAGTCCGTCGACGGCCAGCTCCAGGGCCTCGGCCCCCTCGGCCTTCGGGTCGCACAGCGTCACCGTGATCGCGTCCATGCCGCTGTCGAGCATCTGACGCACCAGCGGCGGCTCGTAGATCGGTCGCAGCTCCCCCATGGCATCCATGACCAGGGTGTCGGGGTTGGATGCCGACTGCATCGACGTTCCGGCTGTCCCGGCCTCCGGTGGGCGCGCGAAGCTGCGGGCACCGGGTGTCGAGCGGCGCGCTGCGGCGTGCGACAAGCCGAAGCTGGTGCCGGCAACGGCGGCGGCGGATGCGGAAACACGCTGCAAGAAAGCTCGTCGATCCATGATGTTCTCGTGGCTGCGGATGATCGGAACGCGAACGGAGGTCAAGGCCGTGCCCCGGCTGCAGTGGGGGCAGACTGGGGTCTGTCGCCTCGATACTACAGGCGAATTCGCCGCCGTGGCCAATTCGGGCAGGGGAAGCGCACCTTCGCAAAGCGCCGCTGGAGACCGGGGAAGCGCACCTTCGCAAAGCCCCGCTGGTGACCAAGGACCGCTGTATCCAGGTCCAACGATAAAGCCGCGGCGTGGGGTCCGTAGGCGCGCGTCAGCGGTTTGATTCGCACCAGATGCGGGCGTTTTGGAACATCTGCAGCCACGGCGAGACCTCGAGCGTCTCGTGCCAGTCGCGCGGCATCCAGCCCCAGTTCCAGACATTCAGCGTGCGCTCGGGGTGCGGCATGATGGCGAGGTGGCGGCCGTCGGGGCTGCACAGGGCGGCGATGCCGTGGGCCGAGCCGTTGGGGTTGAAGGGGTAGGCCTCCGTGGTCTCGTTGGCGTCGTTCACGAAGCGAAGCGGCGCGAGGCGCTCGACCTCGACGCGGTCGAGAACGTCGCCGTCCGGGAAGTACGCGCGCCCCTCGCCGTGCTGCAGCCACACGCCCAGCGTCGATCCCTCCATGCCCCGCAGCATGACCGCCGGGCTTTCGTCGATGCGGACGGTCACGAAGCGCGATTCGAAGCGGCCCGAGGCATTGTGGATGAAGCGTGGCTGTAGCTCGTCGGCGATGCCGGTCCATGGAACCCAGCCGAGCAGGGCGGCGAGCTGGCAGCCGTTGCACACACCGAGGCTGAAGGTGTCGTCGCGCTCGTAGAACTCGGTGAACTGGCGCTCGATCTCCTCGTGAAAGCGAATCACGCCTGCCCAGCCCTTTGCCGAATCGAGCACGTCAGCGTACGAGAAGCCGCCGACGAAGGCGACCCCGCGGAAACGCTCGAGGGTGATGCGTCCCGCCAGCAGGTCGGACATGGCGACGTCCCAGGGCTCGAAGCCGGCCATGAAGAAGGCCGAGGCCATCTCGCGGTCGGAGTTGCTGCCCTCCTCGCGGACGATGGCGACGGGGATCCTGTCGGCGGACGCGAGGATTTCGGGGGCCGTAGGCCCGGGCGTGAACGACAACGAGTAGGGTGGGGCGGTGCGCGCGCGGAGGCCGGATTGCTCTTGTTGCACGTGACCGGGATCCGCTTGGCGCCGATCGAGGGCGAAGCTGGTTGCCTCCCAGGTATCGCGCAGGTCACGCATGTCGGCGGTCAGTACGTCCTCATCATCCTGGCGGAGGGCGATGATCGGCTCGGCGAGTGTTTCGCCGATCGTGATGCACGGGACGTTCGCTTCGCGGAACGCCGTCGCAACCTCGGTCTCGTGCTCGTCGGCGACCTCCAGCACGAGGCCGAGCTCCTCGTTGAACAGGTAGGCGAGGGGATCTGCTGCGAGCGGAATCTCGACCTCGACGCCGCAGTTTCCGGCGAAGGCCATTTCCAGCAGCGCCGTCGCCAGGCCGCCATCGCTGCGGTCGTGGCCGGCCGCCACCAGGCCCTCGTCGACGAGTCGCTGCACCGTCTCGAATGCCCGGCGTAGCAGGGCGGAGTCGTGAAGATCGGGCGGCTCGTCGCCGAGCTGGCCGAACACTTGCGCCAGGGCCGAGCCGCCGAGGCGAGATTCGCCACTGCCGAGATCGACGTACAGCAGCCGGCCGGTCTCCGGCAGCTTCAGGTCCGGGGTCACCGTCTTGCGGATGTCGGGGCAGGACACGTACGCCGACAGCACGAGCGAGCCCGGACACTTCACCACCTCGTCGCCGCCGTCGGGTCGCGGCGCGATCGCCGCCATCGACAGGCTGTCCTTGCCGCCGTCGATGGCGATCCCGAGCTCGATCATGACCTCGCTCATCGCCTTCGCGGCGTCGTAGAGCATAGCGCCCTCGCCCGGCAGCTTTGCCGCCCACATCCAGTTGGCCGAGACCTTGACGTCCTCGATGCCGCTGGTGAGTGCCCACACCAGGTTGGTGAGCGACTCGCCGACGCACATTCGCGCCATGGCTGCCGGATCGAGCAGGCCCTTGATCGGTTGCTCACCGATGGCGGTAGCGGCTCCGGTCGTCGCGAAATGGCTTTGCGCGATGACCGCGACGTCGGCAACGGTGAGCTGCAAGGGGCCGGCGCACGGCTGCTGCGCGATCAATCCGGTGACCGCCCGGTCCACCTTGGTGGTGAGAAAGCGTTTCGAGCCGACCGACAACAGCCGCAGCACGCGATCGAGCGCGTCGGCGAGGGTCAGGTCCCTCGGCAGCTCGAGCGGCTCGAGGACCGGCGCGACCCGCTCCATCTCGAAGGTCTTTTGCGGCATGTCGCCGAGGACTGCATCGAGCTCGAGGTCCACGGGTGTCGCGTCGTCGGCCTCGTCCCACAAGACGACGCGGCCGTCTCCGGTGACCTTGCCGACGAAGGCTACCGGGACCTTTTCGCGCTCGGCGAGGTAACGGAAGGCTTCTTCGTGCTCGGGGCGCAGCAACAGGGCGTCGTTTTCCTGATACTCCGCACCCCAGATCTCCAGCACGCTGAGGGTCTCGTCGCCGACGGGGATCGCTCGCAGGCGGATCTTCGCCCCCAGTGGCTCGACGATCTCCTTGAGCACGTTGCAGTTGCCGCCGGCGCCCTGGTCGTGGATGCTGACGACAGGATTGCGGTCCCCGAGCTCCACGCAGGCCCGGATCACCCGGTTGACCTTCTGCTCCATCTCGGCGTCGCCGCGCTGCACGGCGTTGAAGTCGAGCTCGGCGACGTTCTCGCCCTGCACCATGCTGGAGGCGGCGCCGCCGCCCATGCCGATGCGGTAGGCAGGACCACCGATCTTCACCACCCACATACCGCGTTCGGGTGTCTCCTTGCGGGTGTGCGCGGCATCGATCTGCCCGATCCCGCCCGAGAACATGATCGGCTTGATCCACTCGCGCCGCTCGCCCGAGGGCAGGCGCATGCCGAACGAGCGCGTGTAGCCCTGGATGACCGGCTCGCCGAACTTGTTGCCGTAGTCGGAGGCGCCGTTGGAAGCCTCGATCTCGATCTGCAGCGGCGGGGCGAGGTTGTCGGGGTAACGGAAGTCGGGACTCTCCCACGGTAGCTCGTAGCCGGGGATGTTGAGATTGCCTACACAGTAGGCGGCCGTGCCGGCGACAACCAGCGCCCCGCGGCCGGTGGCGTGTACGTCGCGGATGCGGCCGCCCGTGCCGGTCTCGGCCCCGGCGAAAGGAGCGACTCCCGAGGGGAAGTTGTGGGTTTCGGCGGTGAAGATGACGTCGTAGTCGACGTCGGCGGCGTTCATCGGGGAGGGGAGACCGACCTCCGCGGGCACGATCGTGCGCATCGAGTAACCACGGATGGCGCTGGAGTTGTCGCGAAACGCGATCGTGCTGTTGTTGGGGTTGGCCTCGAGCGGGGCTCGTACCAGTGACATCAGGTCCTCGGGCGCCTCCTCCCCGTCGATCACGAGCCGCCCCTTGAAGAACCAGTGGCGCGAGTGCTCGCTGTTGGACTGGGCGATGTCGAAGCACTCGACGTCGGTGGGGTCGCGCTTCATGCGCTCGCGGAACAACCTGGTGTAGTAGTCGAGGTCCCAGTCGTCGAACGCCAGGCCCATCTCGTCGTTGATGCGCTCGAGCGCGGCGCGGCCTTGCGCCATCACCGGCACCGTGATGACCGGCTCCGGTGCGATGCCCAGGGCAAAGCTCTGCAGCGGTTCCGGGTAGAGGCACTCGGTCATGCGGTCGTGCACGAGCGGCAGGAAGGTCTCGATGTGCACGTGCGCAAGCGGGTCGGCGGATCTCAGCAGGTAGCGGCGCGACCGTTCGATCCGCACGATACGATCGAGACCGCAGGCGTGACAGATGGAAACGGCGTTGGTCGAGAAAGCCGTGGAGAAGTTGAGTCGTGGGCCGACCTCGACGATCGTGGTTGCGGCGTCCGTCTCGCCGGACGCGGATCGTGCGAGGAAGCTATCCTGCCCGAATCCGTCCGGCTCGAAGGTCTCGCTCAGGAGCCACGTCAGCGCAGCCCGTTCGCCCGCGGCGAGGCCGGTCGACACCGGAGCGTCGCTTATCTCGACGTTGAAGCAGACCTCGGACTCGAGGCCAAGGAGCTGCGCAGAAATGTGCTTCCGGGCGCGATCGAGCAGTGCTCCGGCGGCGGCAGGGGATACCCCGGGAGTGCGGAAGAAGTGGATCACGCCCATCAGCGGATGCCAGGGCTGGGCCCCGTGAGCACGCGCGTTCGATCCGGCCGGGGGGCCGCTTGCTGCGGTCGATTCACGAAGTCCGAGGTTCGGTGCGTGGCAACGGTGGGCGGTCCGATGCTCGGAGGATATAGCATACGAACGATGTCGGCTGCCGCGACACGGGTCGCGTCCCTCCTGCTGTTCACCGGCGTCTCGATGATCGGCGTCGGTGGCGCCATCCGGCAGTGGGCAAAGTGAGATCGCCATGAGCCCGACGATTCCGACACCCGGCGCCCGAGCCACCGCAGCCGGGCACATCTCTTCCCTGCTTCCACGCTCCCACTATCCGACGCTCGAAGACGCCGTCTACCTCAACCAGGCGGCGATCGGTCTGATCGGGAAGCCCGCGGTCGATGCGATGCGGTCCTTTCTCGACGACGTTGCCCGGCACGGGAACCGCTTGATGTCCGATCGGCAGGAAGAGGGCTACAGTCAAGCGCTGCGCTCGCGCGCCGCGAGTTTGCTGAACGTCGAGACCAGTGGCGTCGCCATCACCGCCAGCGCCAGCGAGCTGCTTGGCCAACTCCCTTTCCTGCTCGATCCGGGGGGGCGCGGCACCGTGGTCGTGGTCGACACGGACTTTCCCGCGCTCACCAGACCCTGGCTTCGCTGGGCGGAGCACACGGAGGGTGAGCTGCTGTTCGTGACGGATACGCCGACGGAGAACTTGACCGACACGATCGTCAGCGCCCTGAGCGAGCGGACATCGGTCCTGGCAACGAGCCAGGTTCAGTACGCCACCGGGTCGCGGGTCGACGTCCCCCGCTTGCGCGAGGCAACGCGGCAGGTGGGTGCGCATTTGATCGTGGACGCGTCGCAGGCCGCCGGCGCGGTGCGGGTGGACGCCACGGCCTGGGATGCCGAGGTCGTTGTCAGCAGTGGGTACAAGTGGCTCGGCGGCCATGGAGGCGTGGCACTCGCGGCCGTATCGGAGCGCCTGTTCGAGGATGTGCCGCCGCTCCCGGGCTGGCTGGGCGCCCACCGTCCGTTCGATTTCGACGCGACACGCCTGGAAGTGGCCGAGGATGCACGGAGATTCACCCAGGCCACCATGTCCTACGTCTCGATGGCCGGGTTGACGGTCGCGTTGGACTGCATCCTGGAGGCCGGGATCGAACGAATCGAGGCCCACGCCCGGGCGCTCGGAGATCTGTTGTTCGACGGGCTCGCGGGCGCGGGGTGGCAGTCATTTCGCAACCGCGACGATTCGTCGGCCTCGCCGCACATCGTCTCCCTGGCGCATGCGGAGCTGGCCGCTGGCCAAGCGGCCGCTGCATTGGGCGCGCAGAACATCCTCTGTGGCACGCGGGGCGGACGGGTTCGCGTCTCTCTCGCTTCCTACAACGACGAGAGCGACGTTCGTGCATTGCTCGGGGCGATGCATAGCCTCGTTTGAAGCGGCCGGGTGACGATCACGTCGCGTCACCGTGGCGGCGACGTCAGGGACAGGGTTTTGGCGATCCCCCAGGCTCCAGCAGACCTTCGAGCTGCGCGCCACTTCGTAGCTCTTCGGCTTCGACCCCGGCACGGAAGAGCCGCCCGCCAGGAGCTCCGATCAGCTCGATGCGATCGCCCTCGATGCGCAGTATCGTCCCCTCGCGCAGCGCCACGACCGGCTGCTCGTTGTGGAAGTGGAACTCGTTGATGCGGGTCTCGCGCGTCTCGCCCTGGTGCTTGGAGTCCGGGTCGGGGTCGAGGTAGTGCGGGTTGATGTTGAAGGGAACCAGACCGAGCGCGTCGAACGTCGGCGGGTAGACGATCGGCATGTCGTTGGTGGTGCCGATGGTCTTGCCGGCGATGTTGGTGCCGGCGCTGGCTCCCAGGTACCGCATGCCCGCGTTGACGCGGGCGCGAAGGGGCCTGACCAGCTCTTGGTCGTAAAGATCGCGCAGCAGCACGAAGGTGTTACCGCCGCCGGTGAACACGGCGTCGGCGGCGGTGATCGCGGCGACCGGGTCGGCGTGCTCGTGGACGCCGCTGACGGTGCAACCGATCTCGGCCAGGGCCGCCCGGGTCAGCGCTGTGTACTCATCGTGACTGATGCCGCCGGGCCGGGCATAGGGAATGAACACGACGTCCGGCGCGGCGACGAAGAACTCCGTCAGTTGCTCGCGGGGCCACTCCAGGTAGGTACCGCCGTGCATCGTGGAATTGCTCAGCAACAGGATTCTTCGCATGTCTACCGCCGTGGTCTGGCAGCTGCGGAGAGCTCCCGGGAGCTCTTTCGCACGCTGTTGGGCCGAAAGGAGCACTGCCGCGGCCGGAGGGCGCCGCGCGAGGAGAGTCTTTGCCGTCTCCTGCTACCCCGCAAGAGGAACGGCCGGAGCGCGCGGGTTCCGTACGGACAACACCGTTGCCCAGCGGTAAGATTCGGACCGGTCTTTGGTTCTCGAAGAGCAGGCTGCTGTCCATCTGTGGCTTCCGCCGCCCGGTACAGGAGCGGTTTCCTTCGCCACGAGATGCACCGGGAATGCTGCGGTGCGGACAGGAGCGTAAGGAGGGTCTCGAAGGTGCGCATTGAGCTCAGCACGTGCGTCGTGCGGTCGCTGCGTCGAGACGACGCCCCATCCCTCGCCGAGCACGCGAACAACCGCGATGTGTGGATCAACCTGCGCGACGCGTTCCCCCACCCCTACGCCCTCGCGGATGCGGAGAGCTTCATCGAGCGTTGCTTGCAGCCTCCCGAGACTACGTTCGCGATCGCCGTGGACGGAGAGGCGGTGGGAGCCATCGGCTATCTGGTCGGCAAGGATGTCGAGCGGACCTCGGCAGAGATCGGCTACTGGCTCGGCGAGTCCTACTGGGGGCGGGGCATCATGACCGAGGTGCTGACCGCAGTGACCGAGCACGCATTGCGCGAGCACGATCTGACGCGTGTCTACGCAACGCCGTTCGCCTGGAATGAGGCCTCGATGCGGGTCCTGGAAAAGGCCGGCTACGTACTCGAGGGGATCATGCATCGCGCCGCCCTCAAGGACGAGAGGATCATCGACAAGCACCTTTACGCCTTCGTCGCCGAGGAGGTTCGACCGCCGCACGAGTCCGGTGGCAACGAGGGAAGCTCCACCGCGCGTGGCTTTCAGACCAGATCTACCTCTCCGGTTCCCGGCGTGTAGAAGGCGGTCATGATACCCACGCCGTCGTTATCGACGCCGCTCCGGATAATCTCTGACTCTGCAACCATTCGCTGGAGGCTGAGCTCGGCGTTGAGCCGGGCGACCGCGTCGATCTCCCGGCTCTCGGAGCACTCGACGGCAGGCTGGATGTGGTCCAGGAGGTAACGAAGGTGCGGGCTGGCGTCGGCGCCGCTGAGAGCGGCCGCTACGGCGCCGCAATTGCCGTGAGCCATGATCACGACCAGCTTCGTGCCGAGGTTCGCCACCGCGTACTCGATGCTGGCGATGGTTGCCTTGTTCGCGACGTTGCCCGCAACGCGAATGACAAACAGCTCCCCGAGGCCGGCGTCGAAAACGATCTCCGGAGCCACACGGCTGTCGGCGCAGCAGAGAATGACGGCAAACGGGTCCTGGCTCCTGGCGAGCATGGCACGAGCTGCGCCGTCGCGGCCGGCGGCCAGCGGCGTGTCGTGCAGGAATCGTTGGTTTCCCCGGCGGAGCCTCTCGCGGGCCTCGGCTGCGGTCAGGTTCATGGTCTCTCGAGCTGGTTCTGGGAGCGGGGGTGGTCGCCGCGAAGCATCGGCCCGGTGGCCCGGAGCCTGGCCTCGAGAGGCAGGGTAGTCTTCGGGAAACCGGTTGCCAATCAACCGGTCAGGACGAAGCGTCGAGCTTCGGCGTCCTGGCGTCGTCGGCCGTTTCGGACGAAGATGAAGGCGTCGCTTCGGTGAGGAACCTCGTTGCGGCCTTTTCGGCAACGAGGGCTTGGGCGGAAACAAGGTGAGCCGTGGGATCTGGCGTAGAGGTCGACAGCTACGGAATGACCGATCGCGGTCGGCGACGGAAGACGAACCAGGACCAGTTTCTCCTCGCTCGATTCCACAAGACCATCGAGGTCGCGCACACCAGTCTTCCCGAGGCGTACCTGGGGCGATTCGGCAGCGCACCGCGGGCACACTTGTTCGTCGTCGCGGACGGCGTGGGTGGCGGAGCCCGCGGCGACCGTGCGAGCAGCGTCACGCTGGACGTCGTGGCGCACTACATGACCTGCGGGATGGGTTGCTTCTACGATCTGGACGAGGCCGCGGAGACGGATTTGACCGACGAGCTGATCGAGTCGGTGAGCCGGAGCCATGAGAGAGTGCGAGCGGAAGCGGCGGCGATCGCCGGCGCGACGGGGATGGCCACCACGCTGACGATGGCCCATGTGATCTGGCCGCGGGCATACGTCGTTCACGTCGGCGACAGCCGCTGTTACCACCTGCGCGAATCCGATATTCGCCGGGTGACGACCGACCAGACGGTTGCTCAGAGCCTGGTCGAGCTCGGCGCAATGGATCCGGAGACCGCCGAGACCGATCCGCGCAGCAACCTGCTGACGCAGGCAGTCGGCGGCGGAGGCGGGGACCCTCTTCGACCCGAGATCGTCACCGTCGATCTGGCAGCGGGCGATGCCCTCGTGCTCTGCACCGACGGGCTCACCAAGCACGTTGCCGACACCGATATCGCTGCGCGCGTGGCGCGCGCCGAATCCGCCCGTGGCGCATGCGAGGCACTGGTTCAGGACGCCCTCGACGCCGGCGGCACCGACAACATCACGGTCGCGATCGGCCGATTCTCCGAACAGGCGTAGCGCCTGCTGCCGCGCTCATCGCAGTCGGTCGAGGACTCGTTCAAAGCGTCGCTTGATCCCGAGTGCCCCGTCGTCGAGCGCGGTCTCCGGAACCGCGTGTTGCTCGTCCGGGTCGTCGGCGATCCGGTAGAAGCTGCCGTCCTCGTAGAGCTTCCACTCCCGGTCGTGCACGAAACGGCGGTGCGGCAGACCGTTCCAGTTGGGTGCGTAATGGCAGAAGATCCAGGAACGGGTCATCGCCGCCTCGCCGAGGAGCTGCGGGTAGAAGCTCAGACCGTCGGTGACGAAATCGTCCGGGAGCGCCGTTCGTGTCGCGTCCATCAACGTCGGCAGGAAATCCGTCAGATCGATCAGGTTGTCGTTGACCTGTGCGGCGTTGATCGTACCCGGCCAGCTCGCGATCATCGGCACGTGGGTGCCGGCGGCCGTCGTGTAGCCTTTGTTGCCACGAATCGCCGTGTCGCCGATCATCGACGTGACACTGCGCGCTGTGCCGTTGTCTCCGATGAACAACAACAGACTGTCGTTGCGCAGCTCGAGCTGCTCGATTTTGCCAACGATACGACCGACCAGCTTGTCGACGTACACGACGTAGCTGCCGAAATACGCCGGGTCGCTCATCTCCAAAGGGCCTACCTCCGCGTATGCGGCGTCATCCGGTGTGGGAGAGAACGGAGAGTGCGGCAGGATCATGGGGTAGTAGACGAGGAACGGACGCTGGCGATGCCTCTCCATGAAGCGCTCGATGTGGCCGACGATCTCGTCGGGTCCGTACGAGCCTTCGTAGGTTCGCGGCGGTTCCCCCGAGAGGTCGAGGCGGGGATCCTTGTAACG
>CBDUAS010000032.1:0-12590 GCA_965365185.1 uncultured bacterium
GGGCGCGCCTGCTGGCCGAGGTCGACCGCCAGCGCGGGCTCATCTTCAACGACGTCACGCTGCAGCGCGAGGCAATCATGGCCGACGTCGAAGCGCAGATCGCCCTGGTGGACGAACAGATCCAAGGCCGTCTGGACGAGGTCTTCGAACGCATCGAGGCGCTGACCGAAGCAACCCTGCGGCGTTCTTTCGACGAAAGCGAACGGCTCGTCAACGCGGTGTACTGGCGCGTGTTGATGATCCTGCTGTTCGCGTTCGCCGGCGCCGCGGCGTTGATTGTTCTCAAGAAGCGACTCGATTGGCCGCGCGGCAGCGAACCAACGGAAGCCGGGGGCGCGGGCAACTGAATCGACGACCCGGCGGCCGCCGGCGTAGTCACGGCGCGGTCACTCTCCGGCCATGCGGCCGCAGCCCGATTCAGGGATCAGGCGCTACCGCTCGGCCCCAGGCGGTCGACCACGCGCGGGTCGAGGTGGACGTCCATCTGTGGGAAGGCGATGGTGATGCCGGCATCCTTGAGCGCCCACCAGATGGCCTCGTTGAGCGCCGACCGGGTCATGAGCATCGTCCACGGGTCATCGACCCACACCGACACGTCGAACACCACCGACGAGTCGCCGAACTCCGCCATCAGGACCACCGGGTCGTGGTCGCTGCGTCGTTGGGACAACGACGCCGCGGCGTTGGTCAGCGTCTCCCGCACCAGCTTCATGTCCGAACCGTACGAGACCCCAACTCTGGTGCGCAGGCGATACACCGAGTCCTGCATCGTGAAGTTCTTCACCGACGATTGCGCCAGCAGCGTGTTCGGCAGAATGACCTCTTCCTCGTCGCGCGTGCGGACCACGGTGGAACGAATCCCCAAACGCGTGACTCGCACCACCTGCCCTTCGACCTCCAGCACGTCGCCGGGCTTGATGGCCCCTTCGGACAGCAGGATGATGCCGGAGAAGAAGTTCTGCAGCACGTTCTGTGCCGCGAAGCCGATGGCCACCGCCATCACGGCGCCGGCGGCGAACAGCGTGGTGAGCCTGAACCCCGCCGCCTCGACGGCGACGCCGAATCCGATCACCAGCACGATGTAGTGCACAACGCGGCCGGCCACCGCAATCGTTCCCGGATCGCTGATCCGGGTGAGCCGCAAGGCACGCTCGGCGGCGCGCTCGAAGATGCGCGACAACCACAGGGTCAGCAGAATGACGGTCAATCCGGCGAGCAGGCCGCCGATCGTCAGGCGGGCCGAGCCGACGTCGTAGCCCAGGTCGAGAAACCACTGGATATCGGAAGCCTGCAACCAGCTCACCGTCGCCCCCCGGGGCTCGCTTCCCCGACCCCACTCATTCCCCGGACGCCCAGCCAGCCCTTGAACCAGAAGAACCCCAGCAGGCTGAGCGCCACCGCCGCCATCAGCAGCAGCGCGAACGGGTAGCCGAGCGGCCAGCTCAGCTCCGGCATGTTCCAGGGCGACACACTGGGGTCGAAGTTCATGCCGTACAGCCCGGCGATGAAGCCAAGCGGGATGAAGATCGTGGCGAATACAGTAAGGAACTTCATCACGTCGTTGAGCCGGTTGCTCAACGCTGCCTGGTGCAGATCCGTGAGATCGCGCGCCAGCTCGCGGGCATCCTGGAGCAGGTCGATGGCCTGCGCGGCATGGTCATGGCAATCGCGCAAGTGGAGCCTGGTCTCCTCGGCGATCAATCCACTGTCGTCGCGCAGCAGGCGCAACAGGGCGTCGCGGCTCGGGAAGACGGCGCGGTACAGCAAGTGCACCGCGCGCTTCATCTCTTTCAGCTCCAGCGCCACGCCGGGATCGAGCCGGTTCATGGCGTCATCCTCGAGATCGACCAGCTTTCCGTCGAGAACCTCGAGCAACGGAAACAGGCTGTCGACGGCGGCGTCGAGGAGCGCGTAGGCCAGGTAGTCCGCCCCGGCGCCACGGATCTTCGGCCGCCCCTCGCGCAGCCGTCTGCGCACGCCTTCGAAGCAGTCACCGCGGCGCTCCTGGAACGTAACCACGTAACCCTTGCCGAAGATCAAGCTGAGCTGCTCCAGGGAGATCGAAGCAGGGGTGATCTCGCCGGGGTGGACCATGTGGGTGACGACGAAGATCTCACCCGGGTAATCCTCGGCCTTGGCGCGCTGGGGAACGTGCACCACGTCTTCCAGCGCCAGCGGGTGGAGCTCGAAGTACTCGCCGACCTTGCGGATCGCGTCGGCGTCGCCGAGGCCGCTCACGTCCACCCAGATCACCGGGTAGCGGTCGAACAGCGACTCGAGGCTTTCGACGGAATCAACCTCGAGCTCCTCGATGGCGTCGGGCCCGTAGGCGGTGACGCTGATGCGCGTGGGCTCGGCGTCCGGATCGACCTGAAACTGCCCCGGCGCCGATCCCACCCTGGCGCCGTGGCGGAAACCGAGAAAACCACGCGAGGCACGGCGCGAGACCGTGCTGATATGCCGCAACAGCTTACTCGTCATCGCCCGTCACCGTTGTGGTCGGGATTCGGAACCGGCATGCGCGCGTCGACCGTGACCCTCCACTCCCCGAGGATCTGCCGCAAACGCGCCACCTGCTGCGGCTCGTCGTCGACCAGATCGTATGTCTCGCCCGGGTCGGTTGCCAGATCGTAGAGCTCGACGCGGCCGTCCTCGAACCACTGCACCAGCTTGAGGTCGCCGACCCGCACCGCGCCCGAGGGCCTGTTGGCGGAACCATGGTAGTGGGGGAAATGCCAGAATAGCGCTTCCCGCGGCAACGACGTCGCGCCACGCAGCAGCGGCGCCAGGCTGAGCCCGTCGAGGTGCTGGTCGGGACGGGCATCCAGGCCGGCCATGTCGAGCAAAGTCGGGTAAAGATCCATGCTGGTGACCGGCACGTCGATCTTCCCCGTCGCACCTTCCCGTGCAGGCCCGGGAACGTCCGTCACGCCCGGCCACTTGACGATCAGCGGCGCACGTATACCGCCCTCGTAAAGCCACCCCTTGCCGGCGCGCAGGGGTACGTTGGACGTCGGCATGGAGCTGCGACCGACCGGCAAGGTGCTCAGGCCGCCGTTGTCCGACACGAACACCACGGCCGTGTCGTCCGACAAGCCGAGCTCGTCGAGCGCGGCGAGAATCCGCCCGACGCTGTCGTCCGTACTCTCGATCATGGCGGCGTATACGGGATGATCCTGACGCTGCTTGCTGCTGGCACGTCCGCTCTCGGGTGCAAACGGCGTATCGAGCGCCGGCAGAGCGGCGGACTTGGCCTCGTAGTCGACGGTCAGCTCGTCCTTGGCCATCAGCGGCGTGTGCACGGCGTAATGCGACAGCACGAGGAAGAACGGCCGATCGGCGTAGGTGTTCAGGAAGCGCACCGCCTCGGCGGTCAGCCGGTCGGTCAGGTATTCGCCCTGCGTACCGTCCTCGAGGTCCGGCACATCCCAAACCGAGGGCGTGTCGCGTTGATAGGGCCAGAAGTAGCTCGCCGGCTGGCCGGCGCCGTTCACCGCCACGGTGACGTCGAAGCCCTGTGCGTCGGGCAAGTAGCCATCGCCACCGAGGTGCCACTTGCCGATGTAAGCGGTCACGTGGCCGGCCGCCTTGAACGCTTCTCCCGGCGTCACTTCCTCGAGAGGCAGCTCGCGGAGGTAGTCGGCCGGCAGCAACCGTCCCGTCTGCTCGCCGCCAATCCAGTTGGTGATCTGTACTCTGGCTGGGTGCTTGCCGGTCATGAAGCTGGCCCGGGTCGGCGAGCAAACGGGGGAGGCCGTGTCGAACTGCGTGAAGTGTGCGCCTTCTGCCGCCAACCGGTCGATGTGCGGCGTCTGGTAGAACTCAGACCCGGCGGCACTGATGTCACGCCATCCCAGGTCGTCGACGATGATCCAGACCACGTTGCGAACCGACGGGGCGTCAGCGGGGGGTTCCGGTGCCGGTGCACACGCTTGCCAGACAAAGGCCAGGAACAAACACGCCGCCGCGTGACGCGCTCGCATCGTTCGGCTCGCGGGCATCATCTCGTCCTTCGTCGGGCGCCGCGACTCCTCACGTTCTGGCGCCTTGCCTCTGCGCGGCAAGGCCCCTGCGCGGCACCCGCGGGGAGCTCTTCAGCATCCTGGTAGGCTAAGATCATGACTCACCAACGGAGGCTCATGTGATCCACTTTCCCGTGCTCCGGTGGGGTGAACCCTACCAGAGTCTGGAGACCGACAAGGTTGTTCATTTCGCCACCGGCGAGGAGCTCGCCGAGGTCAGCCAGGCCAACGGTGGCCTGGTGGAGCGCGACCTGCGTAAAGCACAGAGGGCACGCGAGGCCCTGCGCGCGGTCCCGATTCCGGAGCTCATCGGCATGGTGCAGAAGGCCGGCGAGCTGTTCATGAGTGCCGAGCTGCCGCTCGGCGAGGGCAGCCAGACGGCGGACGAGTTCGTCGTGCAACAGTCGGCGACGACCGGCCTGCCGGAACACATGTGCCGCGCCAACATGGCGAAACTGGAGTTCGTCCTGGCGCAAATGGACAACATCCTCAGCTCGCTGACCCGTGGGCTGCCGTACGAGCTGCTGGCCCGGGGTTACGGTGAGGAAGACGGCTTGATGCGCTCGTATCAGGCCGTGACCCCGGTGCTGGGCATGGTCTTGCCGTCGAACTCTCCCGGCGTTCACAGCCTCTGGTTGCCTGTGGTGCCGCTGCAAATCGGCCTGGTGCTGAAGCCGGGCCCGCAGGAACCGTGGACCCCTTGGCGCATGGCCCAGGCGTTCTTCGCCGCCGGCGTGCCGCGGGAGGCGATCGCCATCTATCCGGGCGCCGGTGACATCGGCGCGGCCGTCCTCAAGAGCTCCCCGCGCAGCCTCATCTTCGGCGGACAACCGACGGTCGAGCAGTACAAGGGTGACCCCTCCGTGCAGGTGCACGGTCCCGGATTCAGCAAGATCCTCTTCGGCGAGGACACCGTCGACGACTGGGAGCGTCACCTCGACCTCATGGTCGATTCGGTGCTCGTCAACAGCGGTCGTTCCTGCATCAACTGCTCGGGTATCTGGGCGCCGCGGCACGGCCGGGAGATCGCCGAGGCACTCGCCGCGCGACTGGGGCCGATCGCGCCGCTGCCACCGGACGATCCGCAGGCGCAGCTGGCCGCCTTCACCGTGCCCGGCCAGGCGGAAGCCATCTCCGCCGACATCGACGCCACCGCCGGTCTGGACGGCGTCGAGGAGGTCACCGTCCGCCATCGCGACGGCGACCGCTGGGTTCCGCGGGAACGCTGCGATTACCTCCGCCCGACGGTGCTGCACGCGACGTCGCCCGACTCTCCCGCCGCCGACAAGGAATACATGTTCCCCTTCGTTGCCGTGGTCGACTGCCCGCAGGACAAGATGATCGGCGCGATCGGCGACACGCTGGTGGCCACCGGAATCACCCACGACGAGAGGTTCCGCGCCGCACTTCTCGACGCCACCAACATCGACCGTCTCAATCTCGGCCCGGTGCCGACGATCCAGCTCAACTGGCTGCAGCCGCACGAGGGCAACATCGTCGACTTCCTGTTTCGCGGTCGCGCCTTTCAGATGGCGTGAGCGCGATCGACATCGGCGCCGAGGTTCTGGCCGCCGAGCGGCGTATCCGCCAGCACATCCGTCAGACGCCGCTCGAGCGCAGTGCTTGTCTCAGCGATCTGGCCGATGCGGACGTCTACCTGAAGCTGGAGTGTGCGCAGATCACCGGCTCGTTCAAGCTGCGCGGGGCGATGAACAAGCTGCTGGCGCTGAGCAACGAGCAACGCGAAGCCGGCGTGCTCACCGCGTCGTCCGGCAACCATGGCGCCGCCTGTGCCTACCTGATGGCGCAGTTCGGCATCCGCGGCAGGATCTTTCTGCCGGAGAGCGTCTCGCCCACCAAGCTCGAGGCCATCGCGTCGTACGGAGCCGCGATCGAGCTGGTGCCGGGAGACGGCATCGAGGCCGAACGACTCGCCCGCGAGCGCGCCGCCGAACGCGGCCAGGTGTACGTCTCGCCGTACAACGACCCACTCATCGTCGCCGGGCAGGGGACCGTCGGCCTGGAGCTGCGCCGCCAGCTCGAGAGCCTCGATGCGGTTCTGGTGCCGGTGGGCGGCGGGGGCCTCGCCAGCGGCATCGCCGGCTATCTCGACTCCGTCGACCCGGCCATCGAGATCGTCGGTTGCCAACCGCGCAACTCGCGCGTCATGTACGAGTCGATCCGCGCCGGTGAAGTACTCGAACTCGAGTCACGGCCGACCCTGTCCGACGGCACCGCGGGCGGTGTCGATCACGACGCGATCACCTTCGAGATCTGCCGCGACCTGATCGATCGCTGGGAGCTGCTGTCGGAGGATGAGATCGCCGCGGGGGTGCTGCTGGGACTCGAAAAGCAGCACCTGCTGATCGAGGGGGCGGGGGCGTTGTCGATTGCTGCTCTCCTGCAACAGCCCGAACGCTTCGCCGGGCAGACCGTGGTGCTCATCGTGAGCGGCGCGAAGCTGGGCATGGACACTCTGCGGGAGCTGCTGGCACGAACCGGTTGATAGAGCTCCGGCCGAGACGTCAAACGAATGGAGAAGACGATGCGAAACTCGCGCATGCTATGGGTGATTCTGCTGGCCGGCGCCGCCGCCATGACCGCTCTGCACGGGCCCGGAGCGGTGAAGGGCTCATCGGCCGAGGCAGCGACCGCAAGAACAGCGTCTCCGCTGCCCGGCTCCTCCGCCCGAACGCCGCCCGTTGCGGGCCGACAGGACGAAGCGCAACCGACCTACGGCCCGATCCTCGAGGGTTTCGGCCCCGTCTACTTCATGGGAGAGGTGGATTTCGCCACACCCCTGGACAGCGACTTCAAGGGGCTGTTCGACGTCTCCCAGGCCGCGGCGGACGCCGATGCACGCAGCGCCGCGCTCGAAACCGCCGCCCGCTTTCTGAACATGCACGCTCAGGCGGGCGTTCCCCGTGAGCGCCTCGGCGCGGCGATCGTGCTGCACGGCGGCGCCGCCCGCTATGCCCTTTCCCACCCGGCGTACCGGGCCCGTTACGAGGTCGACAACCCGAACCTGGCGCTCATCGAGGCCCTGCACGGCGCCGGCACCCGCGTCGTCATTTGCGGGCAGACCGCCGCCGCCCGCGGCTACGCGAAAGACGAACTCGCCGCGCCGATCGAGCTGGCGCTCTCGGCAATGACTGCGATCAAGGTTCTACAGGACGCCGGCTACCAGATCGTTTCGTTCTGACGGGGACGACGGCTCGTTGTGACGGGGACGACGGCTCGTCGTGACGGGGAAGACCGCCACCGCGGGCACCTGGCTCAGCGTGCGACGCGGTGAAAAACGTAGGGATCGTCCCAGTCGAACAGGACACCAACGTCACCGGCGAGGATCATCTCCACGTGCTCGGGCTGGAGCTTGCCGAGGTAGACGTTGTTGTCGTCGCCGTTGCTACCGATGCGTCCCGGCAGCTTGCCCTCCGTGACCAGGGCGCGGAATTTGCCGATTTCAGGTCCGTACAGGACGGCGTAGTCACCGTCACGCACCAACAGTCCCCAGACGTACCGGTCGTCGTCCTCGATGGACACGAGCAGACGCTCCCCGCCTTCGCGGGTGGCATCGCGCAGGTATACCGTCAACAGCTCGATTGCCGGCTCGCCGTCCCTCTCCTCGAGTCCGCCGACCCAGAGAATGCCGGCCTCTGCATCGCGCACGCCGACGATGGCCGTTTCCCCGTCGGCGGCGACCCAGGTGCCCTCCCAGTCTTCTTCCTCGAGTCGCAGGACTTGCGCGCCGATCGGCTCTTGAACGTACACGGCGCTGCACGCGCCGATGGCAAACAGCGCGGCCGTAACGCACGCCAAGCGGACGATCTGCATTCCCCACCTCCTGTCGTCGATCAGCGGGGAGCGACCGAGCGACATCCGTATTGACGGAGCGCGCCGCTCCACATTCCAGTGAAGCGACCGGGCGACGAGGTTACAGCCGCACGCTTGATTGTCGGTGTCCGGCCCTCAGTGCTCGACGGCGAAAGCGATCTTGACGGTGGTCTTGTAGTTGCTGATCTTGCCGTCGCTGACCGTCGCCGTCATGTGCTCGACCTCGACGCCGGTGATGCCCTTGATCGTCTTGGAGGCAATGGCGATTGCCTCGTCTGCGGCGGCCTCCCACCCCTTGTCCGAGCTGCCGACGATCTCGATGACTTTTGCCACGTGACTCATATCGAAACTCCGCTCCCCGACCCGCAGTACGGGCCGGCTGTTACCTGAACTGCCTCATGTTTGCCCCCCGGAAAGTGCTGCCCTCCGGACGACCTCGAATCTCTCGGGTCGAACCGACCACGAGCGTCACCTACCCACAACGAGCTACAGCGGCGGGATACGCAGCACCTGGCCCGGGTAGATCTTGTCGGGATCCTCGAGCATGGGCTTGTTGGCCTCGAAGATCGTCATGTATTTCATGGCGTCGCCGTACTGTGCCTTGGCGATGCCCGACAACGTGTCGCCCGACACGACCGTGTACATCACGGCAGCGGCCTCGGGCTCGGGAGCATCAACGACAAGCCGGTCATCCACCCGCGCCACGCCCTTGGTGTTGCCCGCCGTCAGCACGACGATCTCGCGCTCCCGCTGTGAACCGACGGATCCGTGCACGGTCGCGGTGCCGTCATCGAACTCGACCTGAAGGTCGTTGACGCGGAATCCCAGATGCCGTATCTGCACCGCCAGGGCTACCGCTGCTTCCTTGTTGGCCGCCTCGCGCTCGGCGGCTGCCTCCGGTGCGTGCGCCGGCGCGTCCTTTTCACCGCCGCCGAAGAGCCGCTCACCGGCATCTTTCACGAACTCGAACAATCCCACGCTACGATCCTCCCTTCCGGCGGCTCAGCGGCCGCCCATGAACTTGTTGAGAAAGCCTAAACCCTGGCTGGCAATGTCGCTGAGATCGACATCGCCGTCGTCGTCGGCGTCGAGGATCTGCCCCAGGAACCCCATGGTGTTGGGGTGCTGACGGGCCATCGACTCGTTCTCGGCACCCAAGAGCCCGGCGAGCCCCTGAGCGTCGAGGTTGTTGGAGCGCTGAACCTTGCCCAGGGCACCCATCACGATGGGGGCCAACATGGGCAGGAGCTGCGCGATGGTCCCGGCGTCCAGCCCGCTGGTGGCGCCGAGCTGACGTTCGACCACTTGTCGCTTCGGGCCCAGCGCGTGCCGCAGGATACCGTCGCCCGGGCCGGATTGTGCCTGGCCGAGGAAACCGCCGAGGTCATCCAGCACGCTGCCGTCGTGGTCGTTCGCCAACGCCCGGTGCAGTGACTCGGCACCATCGGATTGCGACGCGTTGCGGCTCAACGCGCCGAGCAACAGCGGCAATGCCGCCGCCATTGCCTTGCCGGTGGCGTTCTCGTCGGCGCCGATCCGGCTGCTGATCTGCCGGGTCGTACTCCCACCGAGTTGCTCGGTGAGCATGTCGATCAATGAAGACATGATCGGAGTTCCTTTCCTTACGGTTGCGGGAGGCCGGTGTCTCGCACACAGCTAAAGACCGAAGGTTCGCGGCTTTTGTCACATCTGCATGAGAGCTCGGCGCGCCGGCCAACGGGCGCCGGCGAACGAGCTTCGTGTCGCTACGACGTTCCCCAGGGTAACCGTCCCGGAGCGACGTGAACAGCGACGCCTCGGACTCCCCCGGGCGGGGCGTGCCAGCGGGCGGCCCGAAGGCGGCCGGAAACATCCGCGGAGGAGACTTCTTTACCTGCCCGCCGACCTCCACGAGAGGTTCCGCGACAGCATGCGCTTCGCATTCGCCGCGGCGAAGGACACGCCGTCGAGGTGTATTACTTGACGTATACACTTCGAGGGTGCATACTGCCCCTAGTGTATTAGGTCATTAATACACCTGGAGCAGCTCATGATCGTCGTCATCGACCCGCACAGCGGCATCCCGGTCTACCGGCAGATCATGAACCAGATCCGCTTCCACGTCTCGAGCGGCCTGCTCGTGCCCGGCGACGAGATCCCCTCTACCCGGTCGCTCTCCACGAGGCTCGACGTGAACCCGATGACGGTCAGCAAGGCGCTCGCGTTGCTGGAGGAGGAGGGCGTACTGGAGCGCCGCCCCGGCCGGCCCCACATCGTGCGGCAGCAGGAAGCGGACGCGCGACATGCAACGAAGATCGAGCAACTCGAACAAACGCTCCGCCCGGTCGTAACCAAGGCGCGTCAGCTCGGCCTGGAGCCGGACGAGGCAACGGCGGCATTTCGTCGTCTGTTCGATGAAGGCGGGAGGTAACGGCATGCAATACCCGTTCGAGGTGAGCAAGCTGACCAAGCGATTCGGCGACCTGAAGGCGCTTGACGGCGTCGACCTGAAGATCCGACCTCGATCGATCGTCGGGCTGGTGGGCAAGAACGGCAGCGGAAAGACCACCCTGCTGCGGCACTTGATGGGCCTGTCCCTGCCGTCAGAGGGCCGGTCGACGACGCTGGGCAAACCGTCCGAAGCACTCGGCCACGAGGAGCTCATCCACATCGGCTTCGTGCCGCAGGAAGTCCGTCTGCTCGACTGGATGACGGTCGGGCAACACCTCGACTACGTCTCCTGTTTCTACCCGCGGTGGGACGTGGATCGCCAGAGCAGGCTCGAGACGGAGCTGGAGCTCGAGGCGAGCGCACCCGTGGGCAGCCTGTCGACCGGCAACCTGCAGAAGCTGGCCGTCATCATCGCGGTCTGTCATCACCCGACGCTACTCGTGCTGGACGAGCCGGTAAGCGATCTCGACCCCATCGTCCGCGGCAGGCTGTTGCAGTTCCTCCTGGAGGTCGTGCGCGAGGACCAGGCGACGATTTTGGTTTCGAGCCACGTCTTGCGCGATGTCGAGAAAGTGGTCGACTGGGTCGTCTGCCTCGACCACGGTCGGCTCGTCACCGATGCGGCGCTCGACGAGCTGAAGGAACGCTACGCCGAGTGGATCGTGGTATCGCGTGACGGCGAGCTGCCCGAGAGCTTCTCCGAGGGGTACGTCCTCGAGCAGGAGGTCAGTGGTCGCGAAGCGCGCCTGCTGGTGGATCTGGCGGGCACGACTCCCGCTGCCTTCGAGGGCTCACACGACGTCGACGTGTCGGTTCGCCCGCTCAATCTGGAGGAGCTGTTCCCCCTCTTGTTGAAGGAGTCGGGGGCATGAGCTACCTGAGGCCTTTCTTCGTTCTTCTGGGACGGGCTTCGGTCTTCTGGCTGGGGTCGCTCGTCATCGTCACGATGTCCTTTCTTCTCGCCGCCCTCAGTCAACCGGACGAGCCGCCTGCAGCCTTCGTGAACGCCGGGTTTCTCGCCGTGTTCGGGTTCCCGGCGGCCGCCGGGTGGCTGGCCGGAGCCGTCATCCAGGAGTTTCAGCACACCACGTTCGCCTGGCCGCTTCCCGGCGTTCAGCGGCGGCTGGCGACCGGCTTTCTGCTGACCGGCATCGGGGTCGCCTGCCTGGTGACGCTGCTCGCGGCGCCGGCAGACGGCGCCGGCAACCATCCTCTGTTACTGCTCGCGGTTGGTGTGGCGAGCTTCTGTCTCGGCGGCGTCTTTCTCGACCCGCTGCGGCCCTGGCTGAGCTCGCTGAGCCTTCTCGCGGTTCTCGCCTTTGTCGTCAACTCGCGCTCCCTGGCGGAGCTTTGCCGGTCCCATCCGCTGCAGGCGACCGCCGTTGCGTTCGCCGTTGGCGCCTACGGCCTCTCCCGCCTGTTCGCCCGCTCCACCTTCCGGCGCAAACCTTTCAGCTTGACCTCGCCTTTTCCCGGCGCCTTCGCGCTCGAGCGCAGCGCCGAGTACGAGCGCGCGCGCATGGCGCAGCGTAAACCGCGAAGATCAGGTTGGAAGGCCGACTATCTCGGAGCGAGCTCGTGGCGCTGGGCACGCGCCGCCACCCACGAGACCTTCGGGGCGTTCGGGTGGAGAGACATTCCCGCGGTGCTGGGACGCCTTTGGGCCTTCGGCCTGTTGTTCGCGGTCTATGCCTGGGCCGACATGGCAGACGTGAGCTTTACCGAGTCGCTGGCGAAGACTCTTCACGAGGCCATCATCTGCTCGCCGCACGTTGCCCCCTTCGGTGAGCTCGGCAAGGGACGCGACTCCGGACCCCTGGTCGCCCTGTGGATCGGCGGCTTCGGCGTCCTGATCGCCCTCTGGTCGCCGTCGGCGCTCAAGACCGGCCTCGCCTATCCGCTGTCGCGAAGACAGCGCGCCGCGGTGGCTTGTCGAGCGGGACTCATCGACGCCGCGATCTTCGTCGCCGCCGTGGGCGGAACACTGCTGCTCATCGCGAGCGTTTCGGGCTGGGTCGCGGGATACGAGCAGCGGTTCGACTTCGTCCCGGCCTTCGTCAGACCGCTGCTTGGCACGCTCATCTTGATGCCGCTGGCACACTGGGCCGGGCTGCATCTCGCCCTCTCCGCGCGGAAGAAGGGCGGCAATGGGCTCGTGAAGGCAATCGTCGGCGTCATCGGGTTCGTCGCCACCGTGGTCGCATGGGAGGTGCTGACGACCGGCCTGTTCGTCGCGCCGGTTGCCGGTCTGGGCATCTCGATGCTGCTGCTTCTGATCACCCACACGGCCTACCGGCAGGGATG
>CBDUAS010000033.1:0-12552 GCA_965365185.1 uncultured bacterium
AGAGCATCGGTGGCGCGAACACGTCACCGTAACGCGACGCCATCAGGGGTGATTCCGACGTCCTGTAGTCGTGCACCAGGGCGGCGAGCATGGCCGGCGTGACCAAGGGCATGTCGGCGAGCATGACGACGACGCCGGCGGCGTCGTCAGGCAGGGCGCCCACGCCGGTGCGCACCGACGTGTGCATGCCGGTGGCGTGCTCGGGGTTGAAGACAGTCGTACAGTCGAGGTCGCGGAGCTCGCTCTCGATCCGCTCGCGCTCGTGACCGGTGACCACGATGACGGGGTCGAAGCCGCCGTTCAGGGCCGTTCTTGCGGCCCGCCGCACCAGCGTCTCGCCCCCGATCTCCAGCAGCAGCTTGTTGGCGCCCATGCGCCTGGAAGAGCCCGCCGCCAGCAGCAGCAGGCCGATGCGGGAGTCGTGGCGTGCCGCCAGCTTACTCCTGGCGATCATGGATCGGCGCTTCCCGGTCGCGCAGGTGGTCGGGCCGGCGGCCCGAGCGCACCGCCAACAGCTCGGCAACCACGGCCATGCCGACCTGCTCGGGTCCTTCGGCGCCCAGGTCCAGGCCGACAGGGCCGAAGATCCGGCTTCGATCCGCGGCGCCGGCCTCTTCGGCGATCTCCTCGCAGCGCGCCCGCGGACCCAAAAGACCGAGGTAGGGGACCGGGCTGTCGACGAAACGCCGCGCCCAGGCCTTGTCGCGCTCGAGGTTGTGGGTTTTGAGCACCACGAACGTGTCTTCGGTCACCGGGATGGCGCCGGCGTCGTCGTCCGGTCGTGCCTGCACCAGGCGCCGGGCGGAAGGGAAGCGCTCGCGTGCCAAATACGCGGGTCGATGATCCACCACGACAACCCGAAAGCCCACCGCAGCGGCGCTCGCCACCAGCGGCATGGCGTCGTCGCCGGCGCCGCAGACCACCAGATCCGGCGGCGGCGAGAACACCTCGACGAACGCCCGTACGCCGTCGACCTCGACGACGCTTGACCGGCCGTCCGCCAGCGCCGCGGTGGCGGCGGCGGCCAGCTCCGCGTCGAGCGCGGCATTGCCGGTGTCCGGCCGGTCGACCGCGTGTGGGTGTTGGCCGGCGTCCGTTTCGGTGAGGAACACGCGTCCCTCGAGCGAGCGGTCGGCCGAGGTTTCGTCGGCGATGAGGGTGATCATGGTGAACGGCGCGTCGCCGGCAAACAGGCCGCGGGCGTGTGCGAAGGCGCCGAGAAGCCCGGGGCGCGAGGTGGGGGCGACGAACACGTCGACCTCGCCGTTGCAGCCCAACCCGAGGCCCCAGAGCGGGTCGTCGTCGGTTCCCGTCTCGTAGTGCAGCAGCCGGCAGGTGCCGTCGCCGATCGCGTCGAGGCCCGTGCGGCGAACGTCCTCTTCGAGACAGCCCCCGGAAATGCCGCCGGCGGTCGAGCCGTCGGGTGCGATGAGGAAGCGCGCTCCCGGCCTACGGTAGGCGGAACCGGCGATGTTCACGACGCAGGCAATGGCGGCGTGCTGCCCCGATTCGGTCAGGTCGGCCAGGCGCCCGAAGATCTCTCCGGTCTCCTGCCACCGCTTCACTGGCCCACCACCAGGCGGCTGCCGTCGGCGGAGAGCACCAGGCGGTCGCGGTTCGTATTCCACCACGACAACCAGGCGTCGCGGCCATCGAAGCTCTCGCCGGTTATGCGCGAGAGCTGCTCGATCACCGCCGCCAGGCTGGTCTCGTCGAGTTGCTGCGACTCGAGAGCGTCTCCGAACATGCTGGCGAGCGCCCGGCGATACCCCTGTTCCTTGGCGACGCGATCCTCCAGGGACGCGGCGTCGACGCGGAAGTTGAAGTCGTGCGGCGGCACGCGCAACGAGCCGAAAAGGAACTCGCCGACAGGTGCGCTATCCGATACCCAGCCGCGGGCAGCGTAGAACCAGTATTCCTCGGCGTCGAGCTGCAGGGCGTCGTCGTAGACCACCTCGCCGGACTCGAGGGCTTCGGTGACGACCACCAGCCGGTCTTCTTCTTCCGACCACATGACGAAGTCGCGGCTTCGCTCCCACCATTCCGCCCATTCGGCGCGGGTCTTGAAGTTCTCGCCCGTGATTCGTTTCAACTGCCTGGCCGCCAGGACGGCGTTTTCGTCGTCTTCGGGCCTGCCGTCCTCTGCCACCCAGGGAATGAGCTCGCCGACGGCCTGCCGGTAACCGGCCGCCTTCTGCATCGGGTCCTCGACGACCACCAGGGCGATGCGGAAGCAGATGGTGGGGTCGACGCCCAGCCGCCCCCAGCGCTCATGGGTGAAGTCGTGCACGTCGACCAACCCGGAGTAGCCGTCCCAGAACCAGTACTGCAGGGCGTCGAGGCTGCGCACCTCGCGACAGGAGACGTCTCTCTGTTGTTCCTGCTGCGCCTGGGCGGGCAACGGAAAGGGCAGCGACAGGGCAATCGCGGCGAAGACGAGTATGGTGCCGCACCGGGCCGCGGCCGAGACGAACATACCACCGCACCGGGACGCGGCGATGGTGGCGGCAGGCGGCCGCGAAAGGGGACGAGAGCGCGTGCAGGAGTCCGGCATCGGGGCGAGGGTGGTGGACCGCGCGAGCGGGATCAGCGGTTGACGCCGCCGCCCATCGGGCCCGAGAGGTTGGGCATCATCTTGAGCGTCTGCATGAGGCGGTAGGTCGTCGGGTTCATCCCCCACAACCGATCGCTTTCGTCCAGGTCGTCGAACCAAACCAGCGGTGCGAGCTCTTCCGGACGGCGCTGCGGCTCGTCGGAATCGGTGGCGGCAGCGAGGAACCGCTCCGCCTCGGCGACGCGCGTACGCCACGGCCCGCTCCAGGCGCGAAACTCCTCGGCGCTGCCGGCGACGTAGTAGATGTCGCGCAGCGTCCAGCCGGCGGCCGTCTGCGCCATGGCCACGTCCACCAGCGTCCCCCCGGTGAGCCCGACGAGCGCGCTGGCGCCGCCTTCGTTGGGAACGATGGTGCGAATCTCGACGCTCTCGTAGGCGAGCTCCATGTCGCGCATGACGACATATACGTCCTGCACGCTGGGCTCCGGATGGGCCGCGGCCTGACCGAGCACGGGCGCACCGAGAGCGCTCGGCGCCCCCGTCAGGACGCTCGAGAGCAGGACGATCAGGAAGGATGCGGGGCGTAGTTCTCTCACGGGCTGAGGCTACCACAAAGGCTGTCGGGTCCGCTCGGCGAGAGCAAGCGCTCGCGGGGGGCCCGAAGTGCGTTGGATTACTCCCAGATCCCCAGCATCATCTTGACGTCTTCCGTCGCCATCGTGCGGGGATCCCACGGTGGACTCCAGACGAGCTGGATGTCGACGTTCTCCACCTCGTCGAGCTCCAGGACCTTGCCGTGCACCGCGGCCATGATCTGCGGGCCGACGGGGCAGGCGGGGGAGGTGAGAGTCATGTGGACGTTGACCTGGCTGGAATCCTCCTCGAACTCGACGTCGTAGATCAGGCCCAGATCAACGATGGAGATGTTGATCTCCGGGTCGGTCACGGGCTTGATCGCCTCCAGCACTTCTTCCTTGCTCGGCATCGCCATCGGTTTCTTCTCTCTCGATGTGCCCGGAGCTCCTCGGATGCCCTCAGAACCTCTCCGGAATGTCGCGTTATCGCGTCGGACTCGTGGTCGCGTCGCCTGTCTCAGGATTTCTTGCTGATCACTTCGATGTCGCGGTCGCCCTCGATGTCGCCCACCAGGTCGGCGTCGAAATCGGCCAGCGCCTGCTCCAGCGTCATCCAGGCGAGCAGGGCGCACTTGATGCGCACGGGGAAATTCTTCACCCCCTCCAGCGCCTCGAGGTCGCCGGGATCGAACCCGTCCGGCCACTCACCGCCCTTCATCACCGCCTGAAAGGTCTCCTTCAGCGTTACCGCATCCGCCAGCGGAGCGCCCTCGAGCTGCTGCGCCAGCATCGATGCGGAGGCGACGGAGATCGAGCAGCCGCGCGGCTCGATGTGCACCCGGCGAATCACGCCGTCGGCGATGTCCAGGTGCATGTGCAGCTCGTCGCCGCACAGCGGGTTATGGCCCTCCACCGCCACGGTGGGGTTGTCGACTTCCTCGGCGCCGTGCGGGTTGCGGTAGTGATCGAGGATGACCTCGCGGTACAGGTCGTCCAGCCCGACGTTCATAGCCCGAACACCTCGCGCGCGTCGACGAGCGCATCGACCAGCGCGTCGACCTCCTCGCGGTCGTTGTAAACGTAAAAGGACGCGCGCGCCGTCGCCGCGACGCCGAGCCGGTGCATGAGCGGCTTGGCGCAGTGGTGGCCGGCGCGGATGGCGACGCCGTGCTGATCGACGATGGTACCCAGATCGTGCGGATGGATGTCCTTGTCGATGAACGACACCAGCCCGCAGCGATCGGTCGGGTCGGCGGGTCCGAAGATACGGATGAAGGGCAGGTCAGCGAGCCGTTCCATGGCGTAGGAGACGAGGTACTTCTCGTGCGCCCGGATGTTGTCCATGCCGAGCTCCATCAGATAGTCGGTTGCGGCCCCGAGGCCGAGGACGTCCGCCACGCTCGGCGTGCCGGCCTCGAATTTATGCGGCACCGGCGCCCAGGTGCTGCGCTCGAGCGTGACGTTGCGGATCATCTCGCCGCCACCGAGAAACGGGTCCATCTCCTCCAGCAGGTCGCGCCGTCCCCACAGAACGCCGATGCCCAGAGGCCCCAGCGCCTTGTGCGGCGAGTAGGCGTAGAAGTCACAGTCGAGCATCTCGACGTTGACCGGCCCGTGCGGGGCACCCTGTGCTCCGTCCACCAGCACCAACGCGCCCACGGCGCGGGCGGCGCAGGCGATCGTGCGTACCGAGTGCACGGTGCCAAGGGCGTTGGAGACGTGCCCCAGCGCCACCAGCCGCGTCTTGTCGGTGATGTAGTCGTCGAGGTGGTCGGTCTGCAGGTGGCCGTCGTCGGTGATGTCGATGAAGCGCAGCTTACAGCCCACCTCCTCGGCCATGAGCTGCCAGGGCACCAGGTTGCTGTGGTGCTCCATTACCGTGAGGACGACCTCGTCATCCGGTCCCAGGTTCTTACGTCCCCAGGCGTGTGCAACGAGATTGATCGATTCCGTGGTGTTGCGCGTGAAGACGATGCTGTTCGGGTCGTCGCCGTTGATGAAACGGCAGACTTTCTTGCGGACCTCTTCGTACGCTTCGGTCGCCTCCTGCGCGAGGCTGTGGACACCCCGGTGAACGTTGGCGTTCGTGTTGCTGTAGTAGTGGCTGATTGCATCGATAACCGTCTGCGGTGTTTGGCTCGTGGCGGCATTGTCGAGGTACACGAGCTTCTTCCCGTGCACCTTGCGGCGGAGAATCGGAAAGTCCTGTCGGATGCGCTCGACATCGAGTGGGGTCGTCAGCGTGCGGGTGTCGACAGGATTCATGGGCGGGATCTCCTACCAGTCGTCCGCTGCGGCGCCGGCGTCCTTGACGCCGACGTGGATGCGGTCGTCCTCTTCCTTTACCGGATAGGTCTCGATCGGCGCGACCGCCGGCATCGCCAGCACCGCGCCGCTACGGACGTCGAACTTCGCCCCGTGGCGTGGGCAAACCACGGCGTATTCTTCCAGGTCGCCGTCGCCGAGGGGACCGTCGTCGTGCGAGCACAAATCCTGCACGGCGTACAGCTTGCCCACGGCCCGCGCCACGGCGACCCGATGGCCGTCGACGTTGAAGGTCTTCACCTCGCCGTCGGCGACCTCGCCGGCCGGGGCGACATCGACCCACTTCGTCGTTTCTGTGGGAGCTTCGCTCATCGGCTCACCTCGTGTGCAGCTTGCTGCGGACGTAGTCCCACAGTCGCTCGTGCATCGCCTCGTCGTCGATGCGGTCGAGCACCGGGGCGAAGAATCCCTCGACGATGGCGCGCTCGGCCTCACGTCGCGGCAACCCGCGGGTCATCAGGTAGTACACCTGCTCCTCGTCGATCGGGCCCACGGTGGCGCCGTGCGTGCAGCGGACGTCCTCGTTGAGGATCTCCAGCTCCGGAATCGACTCGGCCCGGCATGCCTCGTCGAGCAGCAGGTTGCGGTTCTCCTGGTAGGCCTCGCTGTCGCCGGCCTCGAGGTCGATGCGGATCAACCCGGTGTATGCCGAGCGGGCCTCGTCCTCGAGCACCACCTTGAAGTCGAGGTCGGAATAGGTGTGCCCGTGCACATGCCGGTGCTGGGTATGGTTGTCGAAATGCTGGTTGGCGTCGCCGAACAGCACGCCGATCATCTCGGAGTAGGCGTTGGCTCCGCGCAGCTCCGTGCGCAGGTCGGCCTTGTTGTACAGACCGCCGAGCGCGACGCCGACGCTCACCGCCTGGCCGTCGCGGTCCACGTGGATCCTCTGGCTGTAGTGCGAGCGCGTGCGCGTACCCCAGTTTTGCACGTTGACGTACTGGAGCTGGGCGTTCTTGCCGACGCTACCCTCGGTAAGGGCGTGCGCGATGACCCGCGGCGATGCGCCGTTGCCGCTGGCCTCGGGCGCCGAGCCGTACTCGTCGATGAGAACCGCCGAGGCGCCCTCCTCGAGCACCACCAGCGTGCGCGGGAACACGGCCGACAGGTCCTGGCCGCTCTGATACAGCGTGTGGATCGGCGAGGTCACCTCGACGCCCTTCGGTACGTAGAGAAACACGCCGCCGGAGAACATCGCCGCGTTCAGCGCCGCGAACTTGCTCGAATCGATCGGAAGCTGGCCGCCGAGGTACTGCTCCACCAACTCGGAGTGCTGGCGCACGGCGGTTGCCAGATCGCACAGAATCACGCCGGCGTCCTGCCATTGCTGCTCGAGCGCCCAGCTCGGCGGCCGCGCGTCGTGCTGCATCAGCAGGCCGGCGGGCTGCTCGCCGCCCTTGTCCGCGAATTTCTCGGACAACCCGAAGGCGGCCTCGAGCTCGACCGGTCGACCCTCGCTGCCGTCGGGCACCAACGGATTGACCTTGTCGATGAGGAACTTCTCGGGCTCCGAGTACCGCCACAGGTGCGCCACGCGGTCGGGGAGGGGAGCTCCTTCGTAGCTTTCCCAGGCCGCCAGGCGCCAGCGCTGCAGCCAGTCGGGCTCCCGGCCCGCCTGGGCGATTGCACGGGCGGTATCCGCCCCTAACGTAAGCGTGCTCATCAGCCCACCGATCCTTCCATCTCGAGCTGGATCAGACGGTTGAGCTCGACGGCGTACTCCATCGGCAGCTCCTTGACGAACGGCTCGATGAAGCCGTTGACCACCATCACCAGCGCTTCTTCTTCTGTCAGTCCGCGGCTCATCAGGTAGAAGAGTTGCTCGTCGCCCACCTTGGAGACGCGCGCTTCATGCTCCACCTGGACTTGGTTTTCACCGATCTCCATCGTCGGATACGTGTCCGAACGGGAGTTCTCGTCCATCAGCAGAGCGTCGCACTCGACGTGCACCTTGGAGCCCACGGCGCCGGGGTAGACCTTGACCATGCCGCGATAGCTGGCACGCCCGCCGCCCTTGGAGATCGACTTCGAGGTGATACGCGAGGTGGTGTTCGGTGCGGCGTGATAGATCTTGGCGCCGGCGTCCTGATGCTGCCCATCGCCGGCCATGGCGATCGACAGGATCTCGCCGTGGGCTTTCTCGCCCACCAGGTAGACACAGGGGAACTTCATGGTGAGCTTGGAGCCGAGGTTGCCGTCGACCCATTCGACAGTGGCGTTTTCGTGCGCCACGGCACGCTTGGTCACCAGGTTGAAGACGTTCTTCGACCAGTTCTGGATCGTCGTGTAGCGCAGGTGTGAGTCCTTCTGGGCGATCAACTCGACCACGGCGGAGTGCAACGAATCAGCGGCGTACGTCGGCGCCGTACAACCCTCGATGTAGTGCACCCGCGAACCTTCGTCGCAGAGGATCAGCGTGCGCTCGAACTGGCCCATGTTCTCCGAGTTGATGCGGAAGTAGGCCTGCAGCGGGATATCCACTTCGAGGCCTTTGGGGACGTACACGAACGAACCGCCGGACCATACCGCCGAGTTGAGCGCGGCGAACTTGTTATCGGCCACCGGGATGACGCTGGCGAAATGCTCGTGCACGAGGTCTTCGTACTCGCGCAGTCCGGAATCCATGTCGAGGAAGACGACACCCTGTTTGCTCAGGGCTTCCTGCATGGAGTGGTAGACCACCTCGGACTCGTACTGCGCCGACACGCCGGCGAGGAACTTGCGTTCCGCCTCGGGTATGCCGAGGCGGTCGAAGGTGTTCTTGATGTCCTCGGGCACGTCATCCCAGCTACGGCCCTGCTCCTCGACGGGCTTCAGGTAGTAGTAGATGTCATCGAACTCGATCGAGTTCAGCAGGTCGACGCTACCCCAGTTGGGCATCGGCTTGGAAAAGAAGACGTCGAGGGCTTCGTGGCGGAATTCCCGCATCCACTGGGGCTCGTTCTTCTTCTGTGAGATCTGCCGCACAACGTTGTGAGAGAGGCCTCTCTCAACCTTGAAGACCGGCTTCTCCTCGTCGTGGAAGCCGTACTTGTAGTCGTCGTTGAGATCCAGTTCGGCGCGCTGCGCATCGGTGTCGTGTGCCATCGGATCTCCTAGGCCTGAGCCGCTTTGGCGTCGGCTGCGTCGGTGTCCTGGAACAGCTCCTGCTCGATCCACTCGTAGCCCCGCTCCTCGAGCGCCTCGGCGAGCTCGATGCCGCCTGTGCGCACGATCTTGCCGTCCATCATCACGTGCACGACGTCGGGCTTCACGTAGTTGAGCATGCGCTGGTAGTGGGTGATCAGCAGCATGGCCCGCTGCTCGGAGCGCAGCGCATTGACTCCCTCCGCGACCGTCTTCAAGGCGTCGATGTCGAGGCCGGAGTCGGTCTCGTCGAGGATGCACATGCTGGGCTCGAGCATGAACATCTGCAGGATCTCGAGGCGCTTCTTCTCGCCGCCCGAAAAGCCGTCGTTGACGTAGCGGGAGGCAAACGAGGAGTCGACGCCGAGCAGGTCCATCGCCTTGTTGAGGTTACCGCGGAACTCGCGCACGGCCACCTCACCGCCCTCGGCACGGGCCTTGAGCGCCGAATGCAGGAACTTGGCAACGGTCACGCCGGGGATCGCCATGGGGTACTGGAAGCACAGGAACATGCCCAGCCGGGCGCGCTCGTCGGTATCGAGCTCGAGCACGTCCTCGCCCTTGTACTCGACCGAGCCCTCGAGCACTTCGTACGCGGGGTGGCCCATCAGCACATTGGCCATCGTGCTCTTGCCCGAGCCGTTGCGCCCCATGATGGCGTGGATCTCGCCCTCGTTGATGGTCAGATCCACGCCACGCAGGATCTCGTTGCCTTCGATGGCAACCCGCAGGTTCTTGACCTCGAATAGAGGCTGGCCCTTATCGCTCATCGTGATTTCTGCTCCTGATCGGATTCGGTTACGCGCTATCGCTGATTTGAAAGAGTCGTTGTCGGGGGTCGCGGACGCCGAGTTGGCTGTTGAGCTCCTTTTGGACCTCGGATTCCTCGCACATCAGATCCATGAGGGTGATGGCCTCCAGCGTCCGGGTGACCATTCCCGAGAGCGTCCACCACACGGGCCGCAGGGCGCAGGAGGTGGTGTGCACGCAGTTTTCCTCCGCGCCGGTGAATCGGTTGCAATATTCGACATCAAAAAGATCCGTCGAAAACACCCGCAGGATGTCGGCGAGGCTGATCTCCTCGGGCGGCCTGGCGAGCACGAACCCGCCGTTGCGCCCGCGGATGCTCTCGACCAGGTCAGCCTGGCGCAGCAAGTTCAGCAGCTTGCCGGCGTACTCGGTCGAAAGCCCCTCGCTTTCTGCCACCGAGGCGACCGCCACGGGCTCGTCGGTTTGGCAGAGCGCGAGCTGCAACATGCAGCGAAGCCCGTACTCTTCCATCGACGTGACCTTCATGCGACGTCCTCGACGTGTCAGCGGGGTTGCGGTGGCAGACGCTGTGAAAGCGTCTCCGCGGGGTGATCTGAACAAATTGTAGAAAAACCTGAAAGAAGAGTCAACTTTACCGGAGAAGCGAGATCGGGATCGGAATCCAGCGGAAATCCGCGATGCGCGCGGGCTTCGTTGCCGGCTTTGCCGGCGGCGCGCTCAGCGCCCTGCGGACGCCGTACGAGTTCGGATTGCCGGCGCCCCCTCAGTACTTCTTCGACCAGGGGTACTTGGCGCTCTTGCGAGTCTCGGGGATGTAGTGCGAAAGCGGTTTTACGTAGCCGAATTCCTTCGGGAACGACAGCTCGTAGGTCTCCGGGTTGACGCCGTCGCTCAGGAACACTTTCTTGGCCTGCCATCCCGCCCGCGTCATCAACAGCCCGGCCCTTTGCGGGTCGCTGTCCGGCGCGCGCGTGCATCTCAGCGGGCCGTTCAAGACGCCTGCGGGCTCCAGGTAGTAGCGAAAGTCGGTGTCGTCCCACTCGCCCTCGAGAGCCGACTCCTCGAAGGCGTCCAGGCCGATGGCAATCGCCTTGCAGCTTTCGGGGTCGGGTTCCGGCTCGGGCTCCTGCTCGGCTTCGGGTGCGGCGGCCTTCTCGGGCTCGGCCTTGGTCGCCGTGGCCTCCTCGGTTCCGGCCTTGGTCGCCGTGGCCTCCTCGGTTCCGGCCTTCGTCGCCGAGGCTTCCTCGGTTTCGGCCTTCGTCACCGAGGCTTCCTCGGTTTCGGCTGTCGCGGCCGGGGCCTCCTCGGCAGCGGAATCGGTCTTACGGGTTGAAGCGTCTTCGGCCATCATTGCGGTCTCGCGAATCATGCAGAAACGAACGGCGGGACGGCGTTCGGCGTTTGTCCTTCAAACGGGCGACTCGGGCCGGTAGCATAGCATTTGGGGCCGATATCCGTGGAGCGGGGGTATTTGCGTACAGCGGTTTGTTGACAGGGCGAAGCTCAAACACCAACATCGGGCGGCGCGCGGGCTCGGTTTGTCGTAAACTCACGCGCCTGACGCCGGTGGGATTCCAGCTTCGGTACCGAGTTCTCTCATGAAGGTCGATTCTGACATCGCTTGGGACATCGATTACGGCTGCTATACGGATGTCGGCCGGGTGCGCAAGCGCAACGAAGATGCCGCCAAGGTAAGCCCGGATATCTTTCTGTACGCGGTCGCTGACGGCATGGGCGGACACCGTGCGGGCGACCGGGCGAGCCGGATCGCGGTGCAGACGCTGCACGATTATCTGTCGCAGCGAAGCGAGCCGGCCGGAGAGACCTCCGAAGAAACGGTGCGGGCGGCGTTCATGGCGGCGAACCGGAACATCATCGAGGACGCCAGCAACAGCCCGGACCGCATGGGGATGGGCACCACGCTTACGGCATTGATCGTCAAGGACGGCAGCTATCTGATCGGCCACGTCGGCGATTCGCGCGCACTGCGGGTGCGCGACGGGCGGATCGAGCAGCTCACCGACGACCATTCGATCGTCGCCGCGCAGGTACGCGAAGGGGGCATGACGGAGGAAGAGGCAAAGCACCACCCCATGCGCCATGTGTTGAGTCGCTGTATGGGTTGCGAGCCGGATCCGGTGGTCGACGTGCTCAGCGGCCCGCTGCAGGACGGAGACATCTTCGTGCTCGGCTCCGACGGTCTCACCGGTGCCATCGAGGCCGAGTTGATGGCGGAAACCATCGGTGCCGCCGCCGATGCCGCGGCGGCCAGCAAGGACCTGGTGGAGTTGGCGCGCGACGCCGACGGCAGTGACAACATCACCGCCGTGGTCGTGCGCTGTACGGTGAGCCCCGCGGCAAACTGACCTCGTCCCCATTCCGGAGCCATGAGCCTGCCGGACAAATTCGGCCGCTATCAGGTCCTGGACCTCCTCGGCCAGGGGGCCATGGGTCTGGTCTATCGAGCGGTCGATCCCGTCATCGAGCGCGCCGTGGCGGTGAAAGTCATCCAGGCAAGTCCGGGGCTCGACGCGGCCGAGCTCGATCGCATGCGGGCGCGGTTCGAGCAGGAGTTTCGATCCGCCGGTGCGCTGTCGCATCCCAACATCGTGACGGTCTTCGACGTCGGGCAGGAGGGCGACGCCTACTACATCGCCATGGAATACGTCGATGGACGCAGCCTCGATGCCGTGCTCGCCGAGCGGAATGTGCTGCCCTTCGGCGAGGCCGCTGACCTGGCGCGCGAGCTGGGCGGCGCCCTCGACTACGCCCACTCGCAGGGCGTGGTGCACCGCGACATCAAGCCGGCCAACGTGCTGATCGACTCCGAGGGTCGTGCGAAGGTAACCGACTTCGGCCTCGCCAAGCTCGACGCTACGACGCTCACGCGCACCGGAGCATTGGTCGGCACGCCGGCGTACATGTCGCCGGAGCAGGTCTCCGGGCACACCATCACGGGCAAGACAGACCAGTTCTCGCTGGCCATTCTTCTCTACCAGGCGCTCACCGGTGAGCGCCCGTTTTCCGGCGACAACCCTTCGACGATCATGTACCGGATCGCGCATGAGGCGCCGCTGCCGGCGCGTAAGCTCAACCAGTCGCTTCCCGAGGCCGTCGATCTGGTGCTCATGCGGGCGCTCGAAAAGGATGTCGCCCGGCGATTCCCGTCGTGCACCGAAATGGCGGACGGGTTGTGCCGGG
>CBDUAS010000034.1:0-12384 GCA_965365185.1 uncultured bacterium
CGGGTCCGCCGCTGGCTCGGATTCGGAGATCAGCCCGCCGTCGTCGAGGTGACGCTCCGGGTCGAAGCCGACGATGTGTCGCAAGGTTTCACGGCCGAAGCCGGCCTTTGCCCGCAGGCCCGCGGCGTTACTCCATACCACCGCCTGGGCGCCCTCGTCCCAGCCGATCCTCGGCCCGAGAGCGGCCGTGCCCGCGGTTGCTTGCCCGCCGGGCTGGGCACGCCAGGAGGCGATGAGGTCGACCGCGGCGGGGCTGCGAACGGCGATCAACCCGACGAGGGCGGTGTAGCGTCTGTCGACCGTGAGGTAAACGGAGATCTCCAGCTCGCCGTCGTTGTAGTAGAGCTCGTTGCCTTCCGGCCGGGCGGTGAACTCCCGCGTTCCCGCCCCCTCGTCCAGCCAGGTGACACCGCGCCCGGGCCGCACGATGCCGATCCGCAGCTCGCGAAAGAGCGGATCGGGGTGCACGCGGAACTCCTCGATGAGACCGAACTGCGACCCGCGCACGACGGCTCGCGGTGCCGCCAGCGTGAACGGCGCATCGTCGTCATATCGCTTGATCTCGATGCCCGAGCGCGAGCCCTGGATGCGGTTCAATGCGGTCCCCGGGTCGGGTTCAGGAGGCAAACGGCTCGGCACGACCTCAGCGGGCGTGAAGCCCGTCGCCTCGGGTTCCCAGTGCCGCCGGTCGCCGACCGCCGTGGGGGCGGAGGCCTCGGCAGAGACCGGCATGACCACGCTCATGCCCGGCGGCTGCGCCGGCGCCAAGCGACCGAGATAGGCAAGAGCGTCCGAGACCACCTGCTCGAGCTGCGGTCGGTTGTGATTCGACGGGTTGTCGAAGTAGCAGTGTGCCCCCAGCGTCAACACAGTGCCCCCGTTGGCGGCTCCCGGCGAGTACTCGACGCCGATCTTCATCGTCGGATCGATGCCGTGCTCGTTCTGGTGCACCGCCCAAACCGCCCCGTTCGCGGGCCAGCGGTCGCCGGTATACGCCACCGCCGGGCGCTCCAGGTAGTCGACGTCGGCGGCGGTGAACACGCCGCCCCAAAACCGATCGAGGACCGGGTGGCCGGAGCGCGACTGCAGACCGCCGAGCTCCGACCCACCACCGACGAAGGAAGCTCTGGTCGACACCAGGTCCGGAGGGCGCGGCTCCAGCCCGAGCGGCACGACGTACGAAGCGGCAACCAGCGTGAACAGCGCCGAGCCGCCGGAGCGGATGTGCTCCGCGATGCGCGCGAGTACCGCAGGTCGCACCGAGAGCGAGGGCAGCGCGTCCTCCGCCGCGTAGTGCCACCAGATCACGGCGTCGGCCGGAAGCGAGGTCGCCGGCAGGTCGATCATCTGCAGCGAACGACTGTTGAAGGTGCTGTTGCCCTGCAGCCATGCCCAGGCCGCCGCCTCCTCGGCCGGTAGCGCCTCCGCCGGCGCGCTGGTCAGAAAGACGATCTCCGGCGGATCGACGCCGCCGCCGCCCCGACCGCCACCGGCGAGGTCGAACCGGACGCCGTCGCAGGCGAAGGGAAGCAGGATGGTCAGCAGGCAGGCGGCAGCCGTGAGCAGGCGGCGTCGCTTCGCCGGGGTCGGGTCGTTCCGGGGCAAGCCGCTCATCAGCGGGCCGGCGTCGACGCGACCAGCATGGCTTCTTCGCGCGCCCGGTCGCTGCAGCGCGGGTCAAGACGCCGCGAACGCTGCGGCGCAAGCGAAGCCGCGGGCCGCGCCATGCCGGCGAGCACCGGTGCCGCAGGGGCGAGCTCGCGGCCGCAGAGTCCAGGTCGTGTCATTCGCCAGGCCGAAAAAGGGGGAAAGAGCATGAGGGAGCCGCGCAAGCTGCGTCCGCAGGCACGAAGTAGCCGCAGAGGATTCTAGCCCGATCCTCTCGGCAGGTGACAGATACTCGCGCGGACAATCGCGGACCGCAGCGACGCCGTACCCGATCTGCGCGTCCGATCTGGCGGCACGGTACACCAACGTTGCCGAGCAGGTGCGGCGATGCGACGCTGACGAACCGGCGGACATGACTTGCGACGCCGTCGGTGTCATCCTTTCAGAATGATGAGCGACAACCCCACAATCTCGGAGCGCCAACCGACCCGTGCCGTTGCGGTCGGGCCGGTAATCATCGGCGGTAGTCGATGTGTGCGACGCACACACAGGACATCGAGGCCTCGGTGGAGCAGGCGAGTGCCCTGCACGCCGCGGGGGCCGGCGTCGTGCGGCTGGCGGTGGACTCCAAGAAGGATGCCGCGGCGGTGGCGGAGATCGCGCGGCGCACCGAAGCCAACCTGTGCATCGACCTGCAGGAGAGCTATCGCCTGGCCACGGAGGTGGCCCCGGTGGTGGCGAAGCTGCGCTACAACCCAGGCCACCTCTATCACCACGAGAAGTCCAAGAGCGCCCGCGACAAGGCCAGGTTCATCGCCGATACGGCCGGCGCGCACGACTGCGCCGTGCGCATCGGCGTCAACTGTGGCTCGGTCGACCCCGACGTTGCCGAGAAGTTCGGCAACGACTCGGTTGGCGCCATGGTGGCCTCGGCGGTGGAGCACTGCGAGTATCTCGACGACGCGGGCTTTACGCGTTACGTCGTCTCGCTCAAGGACTCCGATCCCCAGAAGGTCATCGAGGGCAACCTGCGCTTCGCCGCGCAGCGCCCCGAGGTGCCCCTGCACCTCGGCGTTACCGAAGCCGGACTGTTGCCGGACGGCGCTATCAAGACCCGCATCGCCTTCGAGCAACTGCTCACACGCGGCATCGGCGACACCATCCGGGTGTCGCTGACCTTGCCCAACCCGCGCAAGCCGGAGGAAATCCGCATCGGCCGGGAGATCCTCGACGATATCGCCGCCGGCCGCTTCCGCTCGGTACCCGACCTCGGCGACCGCCTCAACATCATCTCCTGCCCGTCGTGCTCGCGGGTCGAGAACGAGGCCTTCGTCGAGCTCGCCGAGGACGTGCGCGAGCTGTCACGGTACGCGGAAAACCACGCCGTCACCATCGCGGTGATGGGCTGCCGGGTCAATGGGCCGGGAGAGACCGACGACGCCGACCTCGGCCTGTGGTGCGGGCCCACCCACGTGAACCTCAAGCGTGGCGGCGAGCTGCTCGGTGCCTTCTCCTACGAGGAGATCCTGCCCAAGCTGCGCCAGGAGCTCGACGCGCTGATAGCCGGGCGCTGAACGTCCGCTTTCCGCGATCGGCTCAACGCCGTCCGGAGGTCGGTTCCGGCAGCGGGTCCGGAGCCCGGCCACCGCCGGTGCCGGCATCTCCGATCTGCACACCGAAGAACTGCAGCAGCGTGCCCTTGGTGAGCTCGAGCTGGGCGATCTGCAACTGCAGGTTGATGATCGCCTGCAGCTCCGCGATCTGGGCGTTGCGGAAGTCGTTCTGGAAGGTGAGCACCTGGAAGTTAGTGCTGGTGCCGACGTCGAACTTGCGCTCCTCGGCGCGCAACTGGCGCTCGGCGAGCTCGCGGCGCAGCGTCGACGTGGTGACCTGCTCTACCAGGTTCTCCAGGGTCCGCACCTGCTGGCGAACGTCGTAGCTGATCTGTTGCTGTAGCTGCTCGAACGCGGTGAGCTGCTGGCGCTGGCTGATCTCCGAGCGTGCCGCGCCGGCCTTGGCGCTGTAGTTGTGCAACGGGAACGACAGCGTGGCGCTGACGCGCCAGGTATTGAAGTCGCCCGAAAAGACCTGCGAGATCGCGGTGCCGAAGCCGGTCTCGATGATCTCCACCTCCTCGCCGCCGATGCCGCCGGTGCGGATGATCCGTGTGCCGCCGCGGCCCTGGAGGTTGAACGACCCCGTCACGCTGAGGTTCGGCAGTAGCTGGTTGCGGGCCGCCGCCAGGTTGAGCTCCGCGTTGCGTAGCTCGATTCGCTGCTGGACGACCTGCGGGTCGTTGTCGAGGGCGATGCGGACCGCCTCTTCGACGTCGACGGGGGGCACGGCCTGTTCCGGCTCCTCGACGGCGACGAGGTCGTAGGAAAACGGGTCGTCGACGACGGTGTCGAAATTGATCAGCCGCTTGAGTGTGTCCTGAGCGTCTTCGAGCGCGTTCTGTGTCTGGATCAGATTGAGCCTGTTGGACGCGACGGAGGTCTCCGCCTGCACCGTCTCGATAGGCGCCAGCGTGCCGATTTCCACCTGGATCTCGTTACGGGCGAGCTGCTGCTCGGCGAGCCGCAGCGACTCCTCGGCCACCACCAGACCTTCCGCCCGGGAGCGCAGGTCCCAGTAAGCTGCAACGACCTGGGCGATGACTCCCTGTACCGTGTTGCGGAACTGCTCCAGGCTCTGGTCGTAGCCGTTCATGCTGAGCAGGATGTTGGTGCGATTGACGCTGCCGAAGCCGCGCAGAAGGGGCTGCGTGATGTTGCCGCTGAAACCCGCGCTGAAGCTCGGGTTGAAGGTCGAAAACTCGCTGTTGGTGGAGCCGCGGTTCGAGTTCCAGCTCAGGTTGTAGTTCGTGCCCCATTCGAGGGTCTCGGACCAGTTGAAACCGCCGCTGAGGTTTTGCGTGCTGATGATGTCGCCGCCCTGGATCTGGCTGGTGGTCGGGCTCGTACCGCGCGAGAAGCCCGAAGGTATCTGGAACGAGAGGTTCGGATCGAACGGCGCCCGCGAGGCGTTGATGCCCTGGAACGAGCTCTGTGGGCTGAATCGCGCCACCTGCACCGACAGGTTGTTGCGCAGCGCCATCTCGACGGCGTCCAGAAGCGAGAGCTCGTAGGCCTGTCGCTGCCCGGCAGGCTTGCGGCCCTCGGCGTTGTACACCAGGTTCTTGATCACCTCGCTGTCGCGCGCCACGGAGGCCCTCAGCGACGGGGCCTCCGACTGTTGCTGCGGGTCGGCATCGGCTTTTTGGGCGACGCTCTGCCCGACCGCGAGCGCGGCGTTGACCAGAGCGGCGTTCGGGGATGCGCCGGGAGCAGGGCGGCCACTGCCGACCGGCACCGCGGATACTGCCGTCGGTGCGACGGCGATCAGAAGAGCCAGCGCCACGGGCGCCGGGATACGGGCAACAGACTTCGGGGAAAGGCGACTCAGCATCGGTTCGCGACCTCCTCGGGAGCGAGGTTCGGGAGCTGTTTCCGTTACGTCAAAAGCGACGGGCGCGCAATGCTTCGTCGACATTGCGCGGGCTCGCACACAAAGGCTTTCTGTCTTCCAACGGGGAGAGGTCCGGCGAGTTTCGTAGCCTATTCGTACCGCAAAGCCTCCACCGGGTCGAGCCCGGCTGCGCGGCTCGCCGGATAGATGCCAAAGAATATCCCGATAAGGGAAGAGAACGCCACCGGAAGGGCAAACGACCACCATGGCAGCGAGACGGGGAATCCCGTCGCCATGTAGATGGCGTAACCGATTCCCGAGCCGACGGCGACGCCGATCGCGCCGCCGACTGCGGCCAGCGCCGCCGCCTCGGCGAGGAACTGGTACAGGATGTCGCCGCGGCGGGCGCCGATCGCCTTGCGAATGCCGATCTCGCGCGTGCGCTCGGTCACCGAAACCAGCATGATCGCCATCACACCGACACCACCCACCATGAGCGCCACGGAAGAGAGCGCCACCATCACCAGGAAGAAGGCGGTGGAGATCTGCCGCCACAGCTCCATGATCGACTCCTGCGTGAGCACGTCGAAGTCGTTGGCCTCGTCGGCTCGCAGGCCGTGGCGGATGCGCATCAGCGCCTCGACGTCGCGGAGCATGGTCTCGGTAGGGACCCCCTCGGCCGCACGCACGACGATCGTCGGGTTGCCGGCGTCGGGTCCGAAAAGCTTGCGGAAGTTGGTCGACGGCACGAGGATGAAATTGTCGGCGCCGCTGCCGGCCAGCCCGGAGATGCTGCGCTCCTTGAGCACGCCGATGACCCGGTACTCGCGCCCGGCGATGCGGATGCGGCGGCCGATCGGCTGGCTGGCGCCGAACAGGGCCCGCGCCGGCGTGGCGCCGAGCAGAGCGACGTCGGCCCGCTGCATCTCGTCGATCTCCGAGAGCATACGGCCGTATTCGATCTCGATGTCGGACGCTTCGAGGAACTCGGGCGCTACGCCCTGCAACGTCATCGGGCTGGCGGTACGCCTGCCCTGGTACCAGGCACTGGCCGTCTGATCCTGGTAGACCATCGACACCTTCTTGACCGACGGCAGGCTCTCGCGAATGGCGCGGGCGTCCTCGTCGGTGATATCCGGTCGGCTGAACAGCTCACGGAATTCCTGGCCGGAGGTCAGCGACTGAATCGAGAACTTGGCGATGAAGGCGGTGTCCGGGCCCATGCCCTGAATCTGCCCGGTGATCGTCGAATCGAACCCGCGGATCAGGCTGGTGACCCCGACCACCATGGTGATACCGATGACGATGCCGAGCACGGTGAGCGCCGATCGCATCTTGTGCGTGCGCAGGCTCTCCCACGCCATCCCCACGATCTCGCCGGCCAATCCACGTCGCATACCCATCTCAGGACTCGTATCCGAGCGCCGTGATCGGGTCCAGCTTGGCAGCGCGTCCCGCCGGGTAGATGCCGAAGACGACGCCGACGACCGTGACCACGGCGATCGCCATCGCCACCGACCACCAGGCCAGCGTGTAGGGAAGGGGGGTGAAGGCGGACACCAGCGAGGCGCCGGCGTAGCCGAGCACCAGGCCGAGGATTCCGCCGGCCAGCGACAGCGTCACCGCCTCGACCAAGAACTGCCACAGCACCGCGCGGTAGCTGGCGCCGACGGCCTTGCGGATGCCGATCTCCTTGGTCCGCTCGGTGACCACCATCAGCATGATGTTCATGATGACGATGCCGCCGACGACCAGGGACATGGCAACGACCGAGACCAGCACCGTGTAGATGCCGCTGGTGGCCTGCCGGTAGATGTCGATGAACGTGTCGGCGCTGGTGATGCCGAAGTTGTCGGGGTCGCCGGGCCGCAGGCCGCGCTCGATACGCATCAGCAGCCGCGCCTCGGCCCGAGCGGCGTCCATCATCTCGACGCTGCGCGGGCGGATGACGACCGAATCGATGCCGCGGCGTCCGAACAGGCGCTCGAACGCGCCAATCGGTATGTTGATGAACTCGTCCTGGCTGATTCCCAGCAGCGCTCCACGGGCCTTGTGTACGCCGATGACGGTGAAGTGCTTGCCGTTGATCAGGATGCGCTTGTCGAGCGCGGCGCTGGGCGGGAGCCCGGGAAAGAGCTGCGCGGCGGTGTCCGCGCCGATCACGGCGACCGAGCGGTTGCGGCGGGCCTCCAGCAGTGAGAAGTAGCGTCCCGCCTCGATGCCGTACGTGTCGGTGATGTTGTACTCGTGCGAGACACCGGAGACCCCGACGCGGTCAAGCTGCACATCGCGGTACTCGACTGCCGCGCCGCGCCGCGCCGTCTCGACCACGGCGCCGAACGTAGTGCCCTCCTCGCGCAGCATCTCGGCATCCGCCCGCTGGATGCGCGGGTTTCCGCGCGCCAGGCGCTCGTCGAGTTGTGACATCAGCTCGCCCGATCGGACGACCGAAAACACGTCGGTGCCCTGCGAAGAAAAGATGTCGGACACCTCGCTGTCCAGACCCTGGATGATCGACACCACCAGGATGATCGAGGTGACGGCAATGACGTTGCCGAGCACCGTCAGAAACGAGCGCAGCTTGTTGGCCCAGATGGCGTCGAGCGCGATGCCGACGCCCTCGACCACACCGAGGACGTTCTTGCGCCGGGCGCGACGCTGTTCCTTGGTGGCCGCGGCCGTCATTTCTATTGACTCGCCGCCGAGGTCTCACCCGGCTCTTGCTCGTCCTGCACGCTCACCGGCTCGCCGTCGATCAACGTGCGGATCACCTCGAACGGACCGGTGACGATCCGGTCACCCGCAGAAACGCCTCCCAGTACCTCGAAGTGGCGCTCTCCGGCGATGCCGATCTCGATGGGCATGAACACAGCGCGCCCGTCGTTGACGACGAAGGCCCCCTCCATCTCTACGGTCTCACCGTCCTCGGTCTCCAGCGGCGCGCTCAAATCGCTCAGATCGTCGAGCGCCAGCGGATCGGCCTCGCGGATGATCTCGCCGTTTTCGTCGACCTTGACCTCGCGCAGGATCAGCGCCTGGATGGGCACCGCCAGCACCTGCTCGCGGGTCGCGGTGACGATGTCGGCGGTTCCCGAGAGACCGGGACGGGCTCCGGGCACGGTGTCGGTCAGCCGTACCACCACTTTGAAGTTGATCGCCTGGTTGGCGGCCGTACTGATCGGGCTCTTGCCGACCTCGGTCACCACGGCGTCGAACTCGTCATCGGGAAACGCATCGATACGCACGGTGGCCGGCTGGTTCAGCTCGACGTGCACGATATCGGTCTCGTCCACCTCGATCTCGAGCTCGACGACCGAAAGGTCGGCAATCGTCAGCAGCACGGTGCCGGGGTTGTTCATCGTGCCCGTGACGACGTTCTCACCCTCCTCGATGTTGAGCTTGGTGATGATCCCGTCCATCGGGGCATCGAACAGCACCTGCGTCAGGTCATAGCGTGACTGTTCGAGCTGGGCCTCGATCCGCAGCACATCCTGGTTGCGTACCTCCACGGTGCGCTCGGCGCGTTGCACGTTCTGCACCGCTTCGTCGTACAGCTCCTTGGACAGCAGATCCTGCTGGAACAGGCCTTCGCGACGATCCAGCACCTGGCGGGCGTAGCGGAGGTCCTCCTGCGCGAGTCGCACCTGCGTGCGGGCTGATTCCAGGCTGGCTTCCATTTGGTCGACCGTGCTGCGCAAACGTTGCGGATCGACCTCCAGCAAGAAATCTCCCGCCTCCACGACCTGGCCCTCTTCGACGGCAAGTCGGGTCACGCGGCCCATGACGTTGGATGAGATATCGACCTCGCGGGCGGGACGAATGGCCCCCGAACCGGAGACGGTCGCGGTCAGGTCGCGCAGCGCGGCCGCTTCTATCTGCACCTCGGGCGCATCCGTCTGCCGCCACCAGACGTTGGCGGCGATGCCCGCCCCCGCGACGCCGATGATCGCCAGGGCAATAAAGACCTTCTTCGCGGACATAGCGCTACCTCGCGTACCGTGTGATGCGGGTTCGGGCCGGCTGGGAGCGCCCCGCCGGGGCGACCGGGAGACCTCGAAATTCTATCACGGGTGTCCTTTTTCCCATCTGTGCCGCCGCCGGCCTCGTTGTGCGCCCCGTCTCGACGTTGCGATGGTCTGCCGTCGCCCGGGTGGGCGCAATCAGCGACGCGCCGCCGGGCAGACGGGGTGCCGAGCGGGCGTCAAACTCCTGTGAGCGGCGCGCCCCGGCCCGCGGGCATCGCGACCGTCCCCCCGGATTTCCTCGAACCCATGCTAAGATCATGGCTACGGCGCCTCGGGGGTAGGCGCCGTCGTCGTTTCCCGCGCGGTCATGCGCGCCTGGAGGCCCTGCGGTGGATCCCGTCTACAACCCGGCGCCCGTAACCGCGTCCCGGCGCTCGAGCCTGCGGGCGCCGCTGGCGATGGCAGTGATCGTCGCCTTGCTGCTGGCGGCGTCCATTCTGGGGAGCGCGATCTGGCGCCCCGAGAGCGTTCCGCGACGCACACTCGATTTGGGCGCCCCCGCGCCGGTCGGTCTGGAAACCCGCACAGCGGATGAGACGATCTCCCGCGTCCGTGACGTGGTAAGCCCCACGGTGGCGTTTCTCCGCGTTCCCGCCGCCGGTCGCAGCGGCTCCGGCGTCGTGGTTCACGAGGCCGGGTTCGTCGTCACGAATGCACACGTGGTCAACGGGATCGACGAGCTGCTGGTCGTTTTCGAAGACGGAGCCCAGTACCCGGCATCGGTATACGGAATCGATACAGCGACGGACCTTGCGGTGGTCAAGCTCGATGCTCCAGGTCCGTTCCCGACGGCCGCCCTGGGCAACTCTGACGAGCTGCGTGTCGGCGAGTTCGTTGTCGCTCTCGGCGCCCCCTTCGGTCTGGCCGCGTCGGTCACCAGCGGCATCATCAGCGGGCTCAATCGGGACGGCTTGGGGATCGCCCGGTACGAGGACTTCATCGTCACGGACGCCCCCATCAATCGCGGCAACTCCGGAGGCCCGCTGGTGAACCTCCGCGGCGAGGTCATCGGGATCAACACGGCGATCATTGCCGGTGAAGAAGAGGCACACGGTATGGGAGGTTTCGCCGGCGTGGGGTTCGCCATCCCGGTGAACCTCGTGCGGGTGGTGGCGCAGCGACTGATCGGTGATGGCGGGTTGGTGCCGCCGGAGGGCGGCGAGATGCCCGTCGGCGCCGAGGATGCCGGAACCGCGTCACTTCTCCCGGGATCGGCGGCGCGGACCGTCGCCGCCCAGAGCGTGGGCGAGCCGCCGACCGGCATGGACGACACGGTCGCCTACATTGGCAACTACGGCAGAAACGGACGCCTGAGCGAGAACGGCGTGGGATTCGTCGTTGCCTCGAACATCGGCAACCTGTTGATGACCAACGCGCATGTGGTGGACGACGCAGGGCAGATCGCGGTGTTCTTCCCGGGTGACCGGCGCGCTGCATTCGGAGCGGTCGTCGCCTCCGATCTCGGCCTCGATCTGGCGCTGGTGAGCTGGCCGGGGAGCGATACCCGAACGCCGCTGCCGATCGCGGGCTCCGCGGGCGCGGCGGTCGAGGACACGGTCACCGCCTGGGCGGCGCGGGCCGAAGGCGGGATCGTCGATGTCGCCGCAAACCCCGGAAAGCTCGTCGCCACCGGCCTGGTCAACCATCGACTCGCCACGCGGGCGACGCTCATCGAGACGGACGCCGCCATACGGCGCGGTGATTCCGGCGGGCCGCTGCTGAACGGCGCAGGGTCGGTCATCGGCGTCATGGTGGCGCGGGAGAGCGACGGCGGCGGCGGGGATACGTCGGCGCACAGCTTCGCGATCGAGCTTTACCCGGACGAGAACCTCGAGTGGATGATCGGCCTCGCGGAGGACCCGGGGTTCCCGCATGGCTTTGATCCGGCATACCCGGTCGACCGGGAGACCGGCGAAGATCGCCCCTACATCACCGTTCTGAGCCTCGACCCGGATTCCGCCCTGTGGCGTGCGGGACTGCGCAGCCTCGACCGCATCACGGCCATCGACGGCGTGCCGATCGCGGGTTCCGCGCACGAGCGACGCGTACAGCTGCAGGAGTTCAAGCGCCTGTCCCCGGGGACCGACGTCCCGCTCAGTGTTTCACGCGCCAGGGACGACGGCAGCGGTGAGCGCGACGAGCTGATCATCCCGTTCAGAGTTCCCGACCAGTAGGCGGTTCCATGAGCCGCGATACGCTCCGCCGCTTGCTGATGGGCTCGACCGTCGTCGCCGCGGCGCTGTCGATCTGGTTCGGCGTTCCGCGCTTTCAGCGCTGGAACACCCCCCGGCTGGAGCGCGTCTGGGTGGTGTCGGCGAGCCTCGGTGACGACGTTGCCTCAGCGGCCCCCAAGGAGGTCCTCGCCGGCACGCCGGTGAACCTCTATGCCGTTGTCGAGACGACGCGGCGTGGACAGCGGCGCTTCTACGGGCCGGTGGAGAGGATGCGGCTCGGCGGCGAAGGTGCCGAGATCGTCGACGTGGAGCCCTGGAGCTCCTGGTGGAACGCTCTCGAGATTCTGTGGTTCAAGGTCGAGCCCGCCTATGGTTTTTTCAACGAGGGGTTCGATATCGCATTCGATCCGCACGACATCGGTTACGGCGAGACCTTCATGATCGCCTGGGGGTTTCGCGACCGTCACGCCGCCGATATCGCCCCGACCGGCGACGCGTTTCCGCGCCTCGAGGTGGGGACGATGCGCTACAAGGCGCAGGCCGTCGTTCGCGATGTCCGCGACCGGGTCCTCGACGAGGCCGTATCGCCCGGCGCCGAGGGTGTGCACGCCGATGACCCCGGCGGGCAACCGCACCGCGTCACCGTGCGTGCCGGCGATTCGTTGCTGGGTACGATGCAGGGCTTCTGCGGGCTTCCCTACGTTCCTCTGCAGCCGGGGGCCGAGCCGCGAGCACACGCCGCCGGTCGGTACATCGGCGGCACGATTCTGGATTTCTGGATCGCCGCGAACCGCCGTCTGGGTGCCGAGCAGGTGGAGTTCTTCGGCTGGGAACGTCTTGCCGACATGGGAGAGGTGGTGGTCACGGAGATGTTTCTCGCCGACGACGGCCGCTACTACTACACGGACGATCCCCTGCGTGAGGTGACCTTCGCGGAAGTCAGCGTCGGCGATCTGCTGTCGATCGAGGACCACGTCGGCGTGCTTTACCAGGATCGTGGCCCCGGAGGGGCGGGCAATGGCGTTCTCGACGCCGATGACCGTCTGCTCGGCGGTTACTTCGAGCCGCTCCGGGATATGCCGCTCGGCGAGGCCTTCCACTCCGGCATCACCGTTTACCGGGTGGAGACG
>CBDUAS010000035.1:0-12363 GCA_965365185.1 uncultured bacterium
GGAAGGCAGGTGGGGTGTCCGCGGGCTGCCCTGCGCGCCATGAGAACAAGGCCCGCCGCCCGAGTGCCTCTATGGTTCGCAGAGCGGGTGGTTCCCCAAGGGCACCAATCCGAGGCGAACATTCCGCACGCGCAAGGCAGCCCGCGGGCACCCCACCTGCCTTCCCGCGCCCGGCCAGCGCCCCCGCCGGCACGCGACCGATCCTTTCCCTCAACCGGAAAGCCGAGGCTCGACCAGGCGGAAGCCGCTGTCCTCGAAGGCCCGGCGGACGGATTCGAGGTCCGACGGGTCGCGGAGCTGGCCGACGATGGCGCCGCCGGAGCCGCAGAGCTTGCCGCTCGCCGCAACCCGCCGGGCGATGGCCACCATCTGCCGATCGCGTTCCGCGACCGGAAAGAAGCTGGTGCGCAAATCGAAGTTGCGGTTCATGAGGTCGGCGAACTCTTCGTGGTCTTCGTTGCGGAGGGCAGCAACGCCGGCATCGACCAGGTCACGGAACGTGGACATGATGCGCAGGATCTCTTCATCGCCGGCCTTCCAGCGCGCCCGCAGCGGGGCGTGCGCATCGGCCGACGGACTGCCGCCGCGGGGGTCGTAGGCCACGAACATCGGCGGCAACGAGGCCGCCTCCAGGCGGGTGTAGGAGCCTTCCGAGCGCGGCTCCCGCAGGTCCATCACCACGACGCCCTCGTAAGCCTGGATCACCCGATCCATCGGGCCGCAGGCCAGGCCCAGGTCCTCGAGCTCGGCGGCGAGTGCCAGCTCGGCGAGCTCCCAGGGTGAGATGGACTCGTCGAACCAGGTCATCAACGCCCGCATGACGGCGATGATGATGGCGCTCGAGCCGGAAAGCCCCACCTCCTCGGGGATGTCGGTGGCAAAGCGGACGCGGAAAGCCTGGGTGTCGAACGTCGCCTCCGTCAGCAAGTGCGGCGAGCGGATGAAGAAGCGCCGCAGCGCCGCCCGCATGAGTCGGAGACCACCGTCCCCGTGTTCGTGGGCAAAGGCGCCGGTGGCGTCGGCAGGGGTTGCCATGACCAGGCGACGGCCGCCGCCGGCGACGAGCTCCAGTCGCTCGCAAGGCGCGACGGTCGCCGTGGCGTTGAAGTTCTCCAGCGTCATGGCGATCGCTTTGCCGCCGTAGCCGTCCGAGGGGTTGCCCAGCAGCCCCGCGCGCGCGAACGCTCGTCCGCACGCAGCCTTCACAGGGTCGAGATCCAGAACACGCCTCCGATCAGGACTGCGACCCAGACCCAGGCGATGGCGAACCCGGTGCCGCCCACCCTGCCCGGATAGCGAATCTCGAAGTCGGGATGATCGATGATCTTTGGCGTCGGCCGCGGCACCGATCCCGCCGGCACCTCGAACGGCGCCGACGGGGTCGGCTCACGTTCGTTGACAGGGGTGTGCAGCGCCCGGTACATGCGATCGAGACGCTCCGGCTCCACCGGCCTGGTCCGCAGGCTGACAACGATCATGACGAGCAAGCCGAACGACAGGTACGCCAGCATCTGCACGGGCAACCGCAGGGCGCCGTCGAGCATCATGAACGACGGCAGGTACGCCGATCCGAACGCGTTGACGTCGAAGATCGGCGCCAGCACGTTGCCCGCCAGTAAGGCGACGAAGAATGCCGCAAGCGTCGAGGCCCAGGCACCGGCGGGAGTGGCCCGGCGCCAGAAGATGCCCACCCAGAACGGGATTCCCATCATCGCTTGTACCTTCCAGAAGGTCTCCAGCCCGGTGACCACGCTGTCGAGGAAGACGGCGTACGCAACGCAGGCGGCAACCAGGACGAGCGCGAACACTCGTCCCACCCACAGGTAGTGTGTTCCCGAACGGCCGGGCCCGACGAACGGGCGATAGATGTTCTCGGTGAACAGCGCCGAGCCCGACACCATCCAGGCGTCGCATGACGACATCACCGCCGCCAGCATGGAGGCCAGAAAGAGCCCCAGCAGACCCGGGGCAACCAGCGGTAGCAGGTCGCGGGCCATCAGGCCGTACGCCTGGTCGATCTGCGCCTCGCTGCTCATGCCCGGATACAGGGCGATCGCGGCCAGTCCGGTGAAGGTCCAGGCGACGGTACAGAAGCGCTTGAGCATGTTGCCGTAGGTAAAACCGACGCGGCCGTCCATTTCGGTCTCGCCGGCCGCGGCCACCGCCATCGAGTGCGGCTGGGTGGAGTTCCCCACGAGGCCGTTGAAGGCCACCACGGCAATGTAGAAGAAAGTGACGTCGCCGCCGGACACCAGCGCGAACATCTGCGGGTCCGCGATGCTTTCGCGCAGCCCCGCCATGCCACCGACGGCGTCGAAGGCGAACGGCAGGATGAGGAACGACAGCACCACGGTCATGATCCCCTGGATGAAATCCGTGATGATCGCGGCGGACAGTCCGCCGGCAATGCCGTAGAGCGAGAACAGAACGATGATGGTGCCGATCGCCGGGATCTCCGAGATGGCCCCACCACTCACCGCGGTGATCATCGCCCCGGCGCCCTTGAGCATGGTGGCGAGGTTCACCACGAGCTGCAGCACGGCAACCCCGGCGAACAACCCGGCTACCGAGCGCGAATAGCGCAGCTCGAAGTAGTCACCGGTCGTCAACGCCCGCATGCGCCGGAAGACCGGCGCGATGAGCCAGTAGAAGGGCGTGGCAAACAGCCAGATCCACTGCAGCCAGATTCCTGACAGGCCGCTGGTGTAGGTCTTCGACGCCACCGAAACGGCCTGGTCGGTGTGCGTGCCGGCACCGAAGGCGAAGAACAACATGAACGCCTTCTTGAAGCGCCGCCCGCCCATGAAGAAGTCGTCCGGGCTCTTTACCAGGCGGGCCGACCACAACCCGATGACCGTGATGCCGGCCAGATACGCCGCGATCACGAACCAGTCGAGGCCCTGCATCGGCTACCGCGACGCCGCCCAGCTCACGCGCTCATGCCGGCGAGCACGCCGCGCATGTAGGCAAACGATTGCTTCATCCCCGGGAGCGGATCATCGGCGTCGATCTCGTACTCCAGGTTGACGTACCCCGCATAGCCCATCTTGTCGAGCTGCCGAAAGATCGCAGCGACCGGGATCTCTCCCTCGCCGACGACGCACTGGCTTGCGGCCGACGTCAGATCCCGCAGGTCTTTCATGTGCACGTCGAGAGCGCGATCACCACACATGTCGAGCACCTCGACCAGATCGATTCCGGTGCGTGCCGTGTGTCCGACGTCGACGCAGATGCCGACGCGCGGATCCATGTCCGCGATCACCGGCAGGACGTCCTGCGGCCCGGGAAAGTGCGGGTCGGTCGGCCCGTGCACGTGCACCGCGACCTTGATGTCGTATTCCCTCACGAAGCGCTCGATGCGCGGCAGCGTCCGAGCGGTGGGGGCGATCACCATCAACGGCATGCCGCTATATCGGGCGTATTCGAAATAGCCGCGGATGTCGTCGTCATCGTCCCTCTGCAGTGTGATGGTGCCGCCGCCGACGATCTGCAGGCCGGCATCCTCGTACGCCCGCCGCCCGGCGGTGAGCTCCTCGGGAGAGTCCTCGTACGGCTGGTGGAACGACTTGAGGTTGACGTACGGCGTGTTCAATGCGCGCATCGCCTCGATGACGTACGGGCGCGGGAACTGGCGCAAAGAATAGGTGGCGACCCCCAGCCTGATGGAGTCCTGGACGCCACCTGCGGCAGTGTGCCCAGACCCGTCGCCCGCGCCGGTAACCGGAGTATCCCCGGCTCCGACCGTTCCGGCTCCCTCGCCACGCGGCGGCCCCGGCGCGGAGGCACCGCTGGCCGCGGCCGGCAGCGCCCACCCGGCGGCCCCGGCCGCCAGTGAGCGTCGCAGGAAACTGCGTCGCGTCTCGTCCCGCTCGCTCATACCTTCGGCTCCCAGCCAGGCTCGTAGTCCCGGCTCCAGTGCGACATCGCCTCACGATCCGCGAGGATGCGCCCGTTCGTCGGCTCGCAGCGCAGCGCCCGCCCGGTGCGCTGGGCGATGTTGCCCAGGTGGCACAGGAGCACGCTCTTGTGACCGTCGTCGATGGGCGCGTTGAGCGTCTGCCTGCCGCGCACGCCTTCGAGAAAGTTGTCGATGTGCAGGGCGGTGAGATCGCCGCCGCCGCGAGTATCCAGCGCCGGGTCGGTCTGGCCGCGAAGCGACCGCTTGATCTCGTTGTTGCCCTGGTCGTAGACGACATAGCCGCTGCGATCGATGACGACGGTGCCTTCCTCTCCGTGAATCGACGCGCCGCGACCGCGGCCCTCGATCGGACGACCGTTGCAGCTACGGCCCTCCCAGGTGATCGACTTGCCGCCTTCGAACTCGTACGAGGCGATCTGCGTGTCGTACATCTCCCAGTCGTCATCGAAGTGGAAACGGCCGCCCGACGACGTCACCCGCACCGGATAGTCGACGTTCAAGGCCCAGCGGCACACGTCGATCTCGTGGGCACCGTTGTTGTTGATCTCGCCGGTCCCCCAGCGCCAGAACCAGTGCCAGTTGTAGTGGATGACGTTGTCGCGGTACGGCGTACGGGGTGCCGGGCCCTGCCAGAGGTCGTAATCGATCCAGTGGGGAACTTCCGCCGTCGTGCCCTTGCCGATCGACCCACGGGTGTTGGCGTACCAGGCGCGGGCGAAGTAGGGCCTGCCGATGAGGCCGCGGTGGATCTCGTCGACGATCTCGATCGAGCGCGGGGCGGAGCGCTGCTGGTTCCCCATCTGCACGAGCAGGCCGGTCTCGGCCTGCGCCGCGACGAGCAGCTCGCCCTCGTGGGCGTTGTGGCCGCACGGCTTTTCCACGTACACGTGCTTGCCCGCCTGCAACGCCAGCAACGTCGCCGGTGCGTGCCAGTGATCCGGTGCGGCGATCACCAGAGCGTCGACGTCTTCGTCGTCGAGAGCCCGGCGAAAATCGCCGACACCACGGGCCGGACGCTGCGTCTGCGCGACGATCGCCGCCGCGGTCTTGTCGACCGCTCGCGCATCGACGTCGCATATGTACGCCACCTCGCAATTGCGCGCCCGGGCGAAGGTCCTGGCCAACGCGTCGCCGCGGCTGTTGACGCCCATGACGGCCACTCGCACCCTTTCGCTGGGCGTGTCCTGCGCTCGCGTCGCCGAAATCCGCCCGAGGGCACCCATGCCGGCACCGGCGATCGTTGCCCGCCGGATGAAATCGCGCCTGCTGGTGCGGTCGGTCGACGTAACGCTGCGGTCGCCATCGTGACGCTCGGATGTGCTCATGTCTGCTCGCTCAGTGTTCATCGGTTGCGTCCAGCTCGCGGATCTTGATGTCGCGAAACCACACGTCGTCGCCGTGGTCCTGCAGGACGATGTGCCCCCGGCGGCGGGCGGCAAAGCCGTCGATCGGCTGGTACTTGCTGGCAGCAAGGCGCGCCGCGAAATCGTCCGTATCGAGGTCGAACTCCAGGACCTTGACGCCGTTGAGCCAGTGCTCGCCGTGGGTTCCGCGAAACACCACCCGCGCCTCGTTGAACTCGCCCACGGCGCGCAACGGCTTGCCGGAAGCCGGTGCGACCAGGTCGTAGAGGGCCGCCGCGGTGCGGTTCGGGCCGTTTTGTGCGTCCGGGTGCAGGTCGTCGTCGAGAATCTGGTACTCGAACCCCAGCGCCGCGTGCACCGGCGGCGAGGCCGTCGACATCTCCTCGGACACGTTGTATTTGACGCCGCTGTTCGCACCGGGGGCGACTCTCCACTCCAGCACCAGCTCGAAATCGCCGAAGGTGTCGACGGTCATGATGTCGCCCCCTTCGAGCGGCTGGCCGTCGGCCGCCGTGGGCACCTCACCGCTGGCAAGTTTGTGGATCGTCCCGTCCTCGATCAGCCAATGGCCGGCAGGAATCTCGTCGCGCCCGAGCCCCCGCCAGCCGCGCAACGACGTGCCGTCGAACAGCAACCGCCAGCCCGCCGCGGATTCCTCGGCGCTGAGGGTATTGGCGACGGGCGCCTGAGCCCCGCGGCCATCCTGCGTCGGCGTTTCGGCCTGAGCGCCGGCATCCGGCACCGCGTTGTCGGAAGGTGTCGACCGATCGGGCCCACAGGCCGACAGGGCGAGAACGCACGAGACCATCGTCAGGGATCGAACAAGAAACGGCGCGGCTGCATGAGTCATTTCGCTCACTCCCTCCCCGGTTCGGCAGCGGCAATCCGTCTTCACCTCGCCGCGCCGAGCTGTGCTCGTCGCGGTCAGAATAGCGACCAACCGGCGCCAGGGGAACCTCAGCGGGGTGCCGACCGCGACGGCAAAGCACGGAACCGCCGCGCCGGGCCGGCCGTGCCGGTGTAGCGACAATCAACGGAACCGCCGCGCGGGGCCGACCGAGCCGGCGTGGCGATCATCGCCGGTATCGCCGCGCGGAGTCGAAGGTGTCGGTCCGGGAGGCTAGCCGACGATCACCGGCTCCGACGGCCGTTCGCGTTCGAGAGCGTCGAGCAGCGACTGCGATTGGCGCCCGACCCAGTCGCCGACGAACGCCAGCCCGCGCAATCGTCGCCGCGCCGCCGCCACGTCGCCGCGGGCCAACAGGACGTTTGCCAGGTACCAGTCGGAGATGCGGCCGGCTCGCGCCGACGTCGTTCCCACCTCGAGCAACTCGACCGTCGCCCGCGAAGCGTCACCGGTCATGTAGCGGGCGATACCCAGGTACGCCGACGCTTCGGGTTCGCGCCCCGGCTCTGTGGTCAACGGCGTGAGCTTGGCGATGGCACCGGCGAAATCGCCGCGGACCAGCAGCTCGAGGCCGGCAGCAAGCGCCGCGTCCCGCTCGCTGATCTCGCTACGCGAGCCGTAGAGGAAATCGTGAAACCAGCGCGGCACGGTCTCGGTGGTGGCGTGCTCCGCCCAGGGGTTGGGGGCGAGCGCTCGAGCGAGGAACCCGCCGGCAACGAGCGTGACTGCCAGCATCGCCACGGTGGCGGCGACCCGCACGCCTCGCGGGACCCGCGGCTTGAGCGCCGCTTTCGCCGCGCCGGAGCGCAGCAGCATCATCGTGCCGAGACGATCGCCGCATTCGCTGCAACGGGTGCTGTGGGTCACCACGGCACGGGCCTCATCGCCCGACAGGGCGCCGTCAACGTACGCCGTCAGCGCCTTCAGGTCCGGGTGCCCACCCTCGTAGCGACGCCCCGACGCCACGCGCAGCGCCGCAGCGAGCAAGTCGAGGCCTTCTTCGATCTCCTCGCTGACCTCGTCGAGCTCGACGCGGCGCTTGCTCGCCAGCTCGCGCAACGACACCGACGGGCGCCGCAACAGCAGCTTCTCGATGGCACGCCGCTGCTGCCGCGGCAGCTCCCGCAGCACCTGCGACGCAACATCGCCGGCGTGGCGCGGATCCGTTCTCGAGAGCTCGTCCGTGAGCAGCGCCAGCACACTGGGCGAATCGGCCGCCGAGGCTTCCGGCGCGCCGGGCTCCGGGGCGATCGTTGCCTGCCCGCGGCGCTTGAGGAGCCCGAGGGCCTCCGTGCGAATGGCGGCGAGCACACGTTCCTGGGCCTGCCGTTCGGAGTTCAGATCGTCGGAGAGCCTGAGCGTGCGGTTGACTGCCCGGCGAACGATGTCGTCCGCGTCGGCGCGGTTGCCGGCAAAGGCGCGGGCGTACAGGGTCCAGGCGGAGAAACGGCGCCGGCAGGCGCGTCGGATTGCGGTGTCGGAGTCCCGCAGCATGTCAGGCTCGCCCTTTCGGGATTGCCTGGGGGGCAGCCACCGCGGCAACTATACTGTCCGGCTATGTCGGACGACAACGGTAGATCGACGTTGGCAAGGTTTCGCGGCCCCGGCCCGCTGCGCCGCGTCGCCGTCGGCCTCATCGCCGTCGGCCTCGTCGCCGTCGCGCTGGCGGTGGTCGGTTGTGCGACAAATGCAGACCGGTCCGCCGAGTCGGGGGCAGATCACCCGCCCAACATCCTCTTCATCTCGGTCGACGATCTCAACGACTGGATCGAGCCCCTCGGTGGTCATCCGCAGGCACGAACGCCCAACCTGAACCGGCTGGCTGAAAAAGGCATCACCTTCACGCGGGCGTACACACCGTCCCCGTCGTGCAATCCGGCGCGCACCGCCCTGCTCACCGGACTACACACCTACACCACCGGCATGTACTCCAACTACCAGTACTGGCGGGAGGTCCTGCCCGACGCCGTGACCCTGCCGCGCTACTTCCACGACAACGGCTACTGGGCGGCCGGCGCAGGGAAGATCTTCCACAACAACATGCCGGACCCGGGTTCGTGGGATGACTACTTCCCGTCGAAGGAGCGGCACATGCCGTCCTACTTCCGCCCGACACCGGGTCAGACGGTCAACATGCCCGCCTTCGAGAACATGTACGGCGACTTCGACTGGGCACCGATCGACATCGCGTTCGATGAGACCGGTGATTACTCGTCGGTCCAATGGGTCATCGATCAGCTCGGACGCGATCACCAGCAACCGTTCTTCCTGGCCGCCGGGATCTACAGGCCGCATCTACCGTGGTACGTGCCGCGGGAGTACTTCGACATGTTTCCCATCGAGTCCATCGAGCTGCCCGAGCTCCTCGACGACGATCTGAGCGATGTCCCGGAGCGCGGCCGGGAGCTGGCGCACAGGGGCGGCAATTACCACGAGCACGTGCTGGCGGCCGGGCAGTGGAAACAGGCCGTGCAGGGGTATCTGGCTTCGATTGCCTTCGCCGACGCGCTCGTCGGCCGGCTGCTGGACGCCCTCGATGCGAGCGATCACGCCAACGACACCATCGTCGTCGTCTGGTCCGACCACGGCTGGCAGCTCGGAGAGAAGGAGCACTGGCGCAAGTTCGCGCTCTGGGAAAACCTGGCCCGGGTGGTGCTCATGATCAGGGTCCCCGAAGGCGCCCCGGGCCTGCCGGGCGGAACTCCGCGCGGGCGCAGCTCCGTGCGCCCGGTGTCACTTCTCGACCTGTTCCCGACCCTCGTCGAGCTGGCCGGGCTTCCCGAAAAAGAAGGTCTCGACGGTCGTAGCCTGGCTCCGCTACTGGCCGATCCGCAGGCGCCGTGGGACCACCCGGCGATCACGACGTACGACTTCGGCGAGTACTCCATCCGCGACGAGCAGTACCGCTACATCCGCTACATCGACGGCAGCGAGGAGCTCTACGACCACGGTCTCGATCCGGCGGAGTGGACCAACCTGGCAACGGACCCGCAATACGCCGCGATCATCGAGCGCATGTCGCGGCACATCCCCCAGGACCCGGCCCCGCTGGTCGACACCTCCTACGAGCTCATGCCCCACCACATCCCACCGCTGCGCGATCGCCAGGACTACCTGCGACGCCGGGCGGAGGCGGCTCGCAGCGGCCGCTAGTGTCCTGATACTAGCCGTTCGTTATCGGGACGTCGTTCACCATGTGGGCACCGAGTTGGGAGCAGACTGCGGGCGGGTTGGTCGAATGGGGCCGTGGGGAGGTCGACGGATCTCAGGGTGCCGGAGGATCTTCCCCCGAGCCGGAACACGACCGCGCCCGAATCGGTGCCGGGCAGGACGATGCAGGTTTGCTGAGCCGTTTCGCGGCCGCTTTTCGCATTACGGGACGATGACCCCATCAACGAAAGGAACCTGCGATGTCCCCCGAAAACAGCGGCAAACAGCACGAACGCCAGCACGGCAGCCTTCTGGCGGCCCCTGAGAAGCGGCTGCTGGTATGGATGGCCGAGCGGCTTCCTCAGCGACTGAACTCCGACCACCTCTCCCTGCTCGGCCTGTCGGCCATGCTGGCCGCCGGGCTGCTGTTCTGGGCGTCGAGCTGGAACCCCTGGTTACTCCTCGGCGTCGTGACGGCCCTGGCGGTCAACTGGTTCGGCGACAGCCTGGACGGCACGGTGGCGCGGGTACGCAACCAGCAACGCCCTCGCTACGGGTTTTACGTCGACCACGTGCTGGACGTCGCCGGAGCGGCCTTTCTGTTCGGCGGAATGGCGTTTTCGTCCCACATGAGCACGGTCGTCGGGCTCGTCTTGCTGGTGACGTACATGATGGTTTCGGCCGAGTCCTACCTGGCGACCCACGCCCGCAGCGTCTTCAAGCTTTCGTTCCTGCGCGTCGGCCCGACGGAGCTGCGGCTGCTGTTGGCGGTCGGCGCTGCGCGCGTCATGGTCGATCCGACCGTCGTGCTCTTCGGCAGCGGGGTGCTGCTGCTCGAGGTCGGCGGCCTCGCCGCCGCTGCCGGGCTCGGCCTCGCGTTCGTGGCGTCGGCGGTTCGCAATACGGTCGCGCTCTACCGGCTGGAGCCGGTGCCGGGGCCGCAGGATCAGGCGGTGACGCGTGTCGACCGGCGCCGGCATCCCTCCGTCTCGCTCGAGGTGCTGTCGTGACCGATCCGCGACGGGCGCTTCGACGCTGGCTGGCTTTCAGCTCGGTGGGCACGTTGGGCTTCGGTGTGCAGTTCTCCGCCCTGCTGGTGCTGGCAGGCTGGCTGCAGCTCAACTACCTGCTGGCAACCGCTGTCGCCGTGGAGCTCGCCATCCTGCACAACTTCCTCTGGCACCAGCGCTGGACGTGGTCGGATCGCGAGACCATGACCGCACGGCACATGCTCGGGCGCCTCGTACGCTTCAACGCCGGCACCGCGGTCACCTCCATCGGCGGAAACCTGGCGCTGATGTGGGCCTTCGTGTCGCTATTCGAGATTCACTACGCCGTCGCCAACGTCATGGCGGTGCTGTCGCTGTCGATCGTCAACTTCCTGTTCTGCGACCGGCTGGTGTTTCGCCTGGCGCAACTGCCGGTGACCACGCCTTCCCTCGCCGCCGACGGCAGCAAAGGGCAAAGGACGCGGTCAGACGCCGGGCCTGCGGCCGCCCTCCCGGGGGCGGCCGCCGTCGTTCTCGGCGACTGATCCATTCGTGGGGAACGCCGCCGCGGTCGTCGCCGGCTCGATCATGTGCGAGAAGATGACGATGCCCACCGCTACCGCCATCATCGGTGCGGCGTAGAACGGATGCGCGGCGGCGATGAGAGCCGCACCGGCGATGAGGATCAGTGCGTACAGTAGCTCGGCGCGACGGATCCACGGCGCCGCTCGGTCGAGCTGTCGCCGCAACTCGCCGGGGTAATAGCGAGCGGCGAACGCCAGGTGCAGCCGCAGGCTGCCGGCGACGATGACCGGAGCTACGCCGGCGTAGAACAGCAGCCCGCCCAGAAACGAGCTGTCTGCGCCGGAGGCCCACTCCTTCACCCACCAGAGGCCGTAGAAGGCCACCGCGTAGACCACCGAAAGCGCGAGCTGGTGAAAGCGCCACCACCAGAACGCGTCGTGTCGCTGGGCCTGCCCCGGTGTGCCCTCGCTCACCGTGCCGGCTTCGGGCCTCGGCGGCGCGCCCGCCCGCGGAGCGTGCTGCACGGCACGATGGCCGGTTTCTGCGCGCGATACCTGCGCCGGCGTCGCCGGCGATTCGCCCTCCGGGCACGACCCCGCAAGCGAGCGCCCGGCGACGATCCTGTCGAGATCGGCCACCAAGTCCGAAGTTCGCGCGTAGCGCTCCTGCGGGCGCTTGGCGAGGAGTCGGCGCAGTACCGGCTCGAGCTCCGAGACACCAGCACCTGTTGGCGTTGAAAGGGCATAGGGCTCGACCTCGAGGATGCGGGCGATCGTCGAGGCCGGATCGTCGCCCGCGAACGGATGAGCGCCCGAGGCCATCTCCTGGAGCATCACGCCGAACGAGAACAAATCCGCGCGCGAATCGACGTCTTCCCCCTTGAGCTGCTCCGGCGCCATGTACGACGGCGTGCCCAGAATGACTCCCGGCAGCGTCAGGCGCGCCTTGCGCTCCGTCGAATCGCTCTTTGCGAACGGCGTCTCCGCGAACCTGGCCAGGCCGAAATCGAGGACCTTGACGCCGCCATCGGCCGTGCGGATCACGTTCTCGGGCTTGAGGTCGCGGTGCACGATGCCGTGCGCGTGGGCCGACTCCAGAGCGCGTGCGATTGCCAGGGCCGTGCGCACGAGGCTCGTTCCCTGCAGCGGGCCGTCTTCGAGCTCTTCTCGAAGCGTCTTGCCCTCGACATATTCGTAGACGACGTAGAGATGTCCGTCGAACTCCTCCAGGGCGAATACGGTGGCGATGCCGTGGTGCGACAGCGCTGCCGCCGCCTTGGCTTCGCGTCGGAGGCGCTCGCGGCTGCGCTCGTCGCGGCTGCACTCATCGCGACCCTGTCGTCTTGTGCGAGCTCCGTCGAACCGGCCGGGCGACCGTTCGCCCCTTGTTCCGTCCCCGCGCATCCTTATCATCATCTCCATCCATGGCCTCCACGCGCATGCTCCGCCTCGTCCTCGCTGTCGCGGTGGCGGTGGTCCCCCTCGCGGGCGCCCTCTTTCTCGAGTGGGA
>CBDUAS010000036.1:0-11899 GCA_965365185.1 uncultured bacterium
AGGTCTGGTACTCGATGGGTATCTGACACACCCCGCGGGGACCAGAAAGGACGCAGCAGCGCGGAGCCGCGGCGCGTCCGCATTCGGCCCTTGATCTGACGGGCATCCGGCCATTGTTCGCGCCGCGCCGTTTCCTGAAGTCGAGAATCGGCGCCGCTGCGCGACGAGCCTCAGGCGGCGCCCAACGCCGCTCCCCGAGGAGCTCAAAATGGCCGAACCAGGATTGATGGAAAGACTCGGTGTCGATGTCCGAGCCGGAAAGGGCACCCGTGTGCCCTGTTGCCCCGAGCTCGACCCCGACAAGTCGTGCAACACACTCACGTTCAACTACAGGTTGCTGTACCCGGTCGGCGTGCAGAATCGCAGGGTGGTCGTCGAGGTGATCATCGAGGCGGAGCTGCGTCGCTGCCCGGGCCCGTTGACGCTCGGCGACCTCGTCTACACGACGACGCTGCTGCCCGGCGAAAAGGTGCGCCTGTTCAGCACCGATCGCCGTTCGCGCTTCACCTTCGACTCGGAGAGTCAGGTCAGCTACCGGCACGAGCAGACCTCGGAAGAAAGCTACTTCATGAAGACCATGGCGGACTTCATGTCGGACCTGACGGTTCGCGACTCCGGTCGCTCGACGGCCACCTCGTCGGGCTCGACGTCGACGGAGGCAGAAACCGGCGGCATCTTCTCGTTCCTGACCGGCCCCTCGGTCGAGGTGAGCGGGGAGTACAACTCGGAGTCGACGCTGGACTTCTTCCGCGAGCTGACGCGGCACGCGGAGGGGTCGCAGCATCGCGCCGTCGAGGGCGCGCGCTTCGTCAACTCGGTGGCCGTGGGGGAGGTGAACCGGCGCACGCACGCGGAGGGGGAGTCGGAAGACCACTTCGAAGCGTCGTCGCGGACGTTTCACAACCCGAATCGTTGCCACGCCGTCACCTATCTGTTTCACCAGATCAACAAGACCCAGACGGTCTATTTCCGCATCGTCGCGGTGCGGCGCCGGGTGGTCGATCCGGCCGCCGACAACAAGGTGGCGAACCGGCCGTTCACCTCGCCGGGCGCCGTCGGCGTTATCCCGCAAGCGGTGCTGGCGACGTCGGACAAGCGCATCGACGCCGAGCGCATCGGTCGCCGCAGCGTTGCTCTGCAAGGGAGCGAGGCGGTGACGTTGACCGATGCGCGGCCGACCTTGGGCGCGAATGTGCCCTATACGATGGCCTACCTCACGAACCCCGCCACGAGGACGACGGCGCCGCCGCTGGAAGCGGACGTCCGCGCCGAGGCGCTCGACAGCGTCGACAAGCAGCTCGTCGCCGCGGGCGTGCTGGCGCATCCCGGCAGCGACGAGGTTGCCGAGAAGCTCCGCGCCGAGCTGACGCTCGAGATGACGTCGTCACTGCCGACCGCCGGCCTGCTCGTGCGCGGCTGTCTCGATGAGTGCAGCGTGTGCGAGCCGGCGCTCAAGGCGCAGATCAAGCTCGAGCTGCTGCGCAAGGAGCTCGAAAACAGGCTGCTCGAGCGCAAGATCGAGCTGCTCGAGAAGTCGCAGGAGTACCGTTGCTGCCCGGCGAACGAGGAGGAAGTCGACGACGATTGAGGCACCGGGAGTCGATCCCGATACAACCAAACGGAGGCGCGGCGCGTTAGACCGCAAAGGGCCCCTCCGCGGGTCCGCGTCGAATTGTGCGCGGGCGGCGTGGTGAAATGACCGTTTGCGGTTCAGACCGATCGAGGCCGGTATGTCTTCACAGAAAGTGGCAAACCCGACCATCCGAGGCGTCGCGTCGCGGGGCGCGATTCTCGTTCTTCTTGCGTTCCACGCCGCACCGGTGACCGGCGACGGCGGTGCGGCTTTGGTGCATCGCGCGTTGGTGCCGGTGACCGCGCGGCACGCCGGCGCCCCCGGGCGCGGGCCTGCGCAGGCCCCGATCGATCACGACCGCGCCGCGGCGCTCTTCGCGGAAGCTCGCGCGCTGGAGGGGGCGAACCCCTGGGCCGGTCCGCTGTACGGCCCGCTGCTGTTCGTCGAGCCCGGTACCCGGTACGTGGTGGCGAACGAGGCCGATGCGGAGGGGATCCTGCAGGCGGACGGCGACGTGTTCGTGGGCACGTTGCCGGAAGGGGAGGGGATCGCCAACACCGCGGTTTCGTGGGCCGGCAAGCGGTGGACGATGGTCATGTGGCCGCTGCCCGACGGGTACTTCGATCGGCGCCGGTTGGTCGGGCACGAGCTCTTCCATCGCCTCGGCCCCGAGATCGGCATCCCGATGGCCAGCCCGATGAACGCCCACCTCGACACGGCCGCGGGGCGGCTTTCGTTTCGCCTGGAGCTGCGGGCGCTCACCCGGGCACTGGCCACGAGCGGGGCAGAACGCCAACAGGCCATCGAAGACGCCCTGGCGTTCCGCGCCCGGCGGCACCGGGAGTTTCCGCAGGGTGCCGCGGAGGAACGGGCGCTGGAGCTCAACGAAGGGCTGGCCGAGTACACCGGGATTCGTGTGGCGCTCCCCGAGGGAGCACGGGCGGGCTGGGCCGTGCAGCGAATGGAGACCCGTGACACGCAGGCGGGGCAGGGGAACATCACGCGCAACTTCGCCTACGCCGACGGCCCCGGGTACGGCCTGCTGCTCGATGCCGCGATGCCGGGCTGGCACGCGTCGGTCGACGAGGCGTCGGACCTCGGCGCGTTGCTGGCAGAGGCATACGGCGTCGATATCGACGCTGCCCGCGACGCCGACACGCGACCGCGCGTGGCGCGCTACGACGGGGCGGCGCTGGAGAGGTTCGAGAGCGAACGAGAAACCGCCCGCCGGCAGCAGCAGGCGGAGTTCCGCGCCCGCTACATCGACGGACCGGTGCTCACCCTGCCGGTCGACGAGGAGTTCGGCTACAGCTTCAACCCGAACGGCGTGGCGGCGCTGGACGGCGCGGGACAAGTGCTCTCGTCCGCCGAGGTGCGCGGTGGCTGGGGCACGCTGGAGGTGACCGGCGGCGTGCTCCTGCGGCGCGACGAGCGGGGCATCGTCGGCGTCGTCGTGCCGGCGCCGTCCGATCCGGCCGCGCGCCCGCTCACGGGTGAGGGGTGGACGTTGGACCTGCGTCCGGGGTGGGAGGTCACTCCCGGCGAGCGCCCCGGCGACTGGATGGTGCGCTCGGGCGAAGACGGCCATCGCGCCGCGCGGTGAAGGGCGCCCGGGGGCGTTTTCCCGGGGGAGCGCCGAAGAACCCGTGTTAATCGGGCCCATCTGTGGATTCTCACGAGCGAATCCGCTACAAAGATCGAGTAACAGATTTCGAGGCTCTTTTTTGGGGACCAAGGAGCGGAGACGTGCCGATCACTTCCGCCAGCTTGGAGGGTCCGGAGGGTCTGGAGCGTTTGGGGCGCGCGCATCGCGTCGTCTCCGCGGTTTCAGAACCACCCACCCTCAGGGAGGCCCCCAATGGCCAAGAAGAGAAGTTCCAAACAGTCGGCGAGGTACGTCGACTTCGAGGTCGCGCTACAGGGCAAGAAGGATGACGAGGAAAGCCCGAAGCTAGTCGCGATCGCAATCGGCGCCGCCGGCAAGCCGATCGAGTCCGCCGCCGTGTCCTCCGCCGGCAAGGTGCGCATGTCGAAGAAGGCGTTCGGCGACGCCACCCGCATCATGATCGGCGCCGAGGGAAGCGAGCCGGGCGACGACAACGTCGAGTTCGTCGCGCTGCACAAGTTCCAGGTCGCCAAGGCTATCGAGGCGAAGCGGGCGATCGACCTGCCGCGGCGCGCCTGGTCGCCGCTGCTCTCGGTCAAGCGCTGCATCGAAGGCAACGCGCGGCACTGCGAGTGGTACCCCTACTTGCTGGAGCTGCGGAACACGCGGCTTCAGCGGCTGTCCAGAGACGGCATCGTCGAGCTCGGCAGCCGCAAGTTCACGATCGACTCGGTCATCGAGCCGCTGTTGCCGTTCTGGAAGCGGTGCAAGCCGCTGTGTGACGGCGTCGTCGAGGTTTACCGGCGGACCTGCTGCTGCCCGCCGATCATCGTCTACGATCCGCGCATCCCGGAAATCCTCCGGCGGCTCGAGGAGCTGGTGGAGATCATCCCGCCGATCGATCCGCCGTTCCCCGATCCGCCGCTTCCCGATCCGCCGCCGATCTTCGACGAGATGCCGTTCTTCAAGGGCGGGGCGGAGGACAAGCAGGCCGTCAACGCCGAGGTCGACCTGAAGGCGCTGAAGGCGTTGCCGGCGGCGGAGCAGCCGGCCTACATCCAGGCACGTCCCTACCTGTTCTGCTCCTGCGGTGCTCCGGAGCTGGTGGCGTCGGGGTTCCTGCAGCCCGACGGCGACTTCAACATCTGCTGGACCGAGCCGCTGCGGCTGATGTGGATCTACTGCCACGAGGAGTACGCGTTCCGCGTCAAGCAACTGGTCGAGGACGCCACGATCACGGTCTACGATGGCGTCGCCGCGAACCAATGGTTCCACATGGGCGAGCAGATCACGCTGACGTCGTATCACGGCGATGCGATCGTCTGCGATCCGCCGCCGGATCCGCCGCCGGGGGTGGGCAAGACCTCGGTCATGCTGGAGTCGATCCGCTCGACGCCGAGCGAGCACCTCAACTCGCCGGTACCCGACGGCTGGGACCGCGTGCCGACGCCCACGGGCAATCAGGGCACGGCTTTTCCGGCGGCCGTGGTGCCCGGTGCGGTGCAGTGGAAGAACGTCGGCTGGGGGTTGAACTTGCCCCTGCGCTACCTGTTCTTCGACGATCTGGAGCCGATCGCGACGTTCTACAGGATCAGCGTCGTCAAGGTCGATGCCGCCGGCCATCCCACCGGGCCGCGCACCTACCTGAACCAGGCCCGCTCGTGGCGCTGGCATCGGCGCCGTACCGACCTGACGATCAAGAAGGAGACCTTCGACCTCGGGCCCGTCCCCGGGTCGGCGAACCTCTATCGCATCCCGTACCGGAGCCTGTACCAGGCGTTGCTGTTGCCGGGAGAGATCGGCGAGTGGGCGTTCGGCCAGTACCACGGCCTGGTCAACACGAGGAACTGGGGCAACGGCCGGCACCTGATCACGATCGAGCTGTTCGACGCCGCTCAGAATCAGATCAAGCCGACGGCGGCGCCGGCCGGTGATCCCGGAACCGCGGCGCCGTTCAGCTTCCAGACCTGGGATCAGGCCGACCTGTCGGCGACCGTGCCGGTGGATTTCGGGGCGCTCAGCCATCTGTTCTGGTGGGACAACCGCCGAACCGATGCGGCCATCCTGGCGATCAACAAGAACGGTACGCCGTTCGCCGAGGAATGCCTGTTCCTCGAGGGGCCGCGCAACACCAACGTCAGCATGGACTATCGGGCCAAGCATCCCGACCCGCGGTTCCTCTACTGGCACGACGTGCGCTGGAAGCGGGGCCTGTTTACCGCCTGGAAGACCTGGGTGGCGGCAAACTCCAACAACGTGGATCCGGGAACAACTCCCAACCGCACGTACGACCAGCTTCTGGAGGCGAACGACAAGTGCTCGTTCTCGCTCGAGGTCAGGACGCGCGCGAAGATCTTCGCCGGCGGCACACGCATCCATACCTACGACGACCGCGACAACGGGTCGATCGCCATCATCAGCCCGCAGCCCTGAGGCGTCGGTATCCGACGTCGTGAGACGTCGTAATTGGCGGCGGTGAGGCGGCGGGCCGGCCGGGTGGCCGGCCCGTCGTCTTCGTCTCACCGGGAGGGGAAAGATTGACCGGAGTGCTGGCGGCCGTCACGGCGCATGGCGCCGGGTGCCTCGCGCGCGTCCCGTAGGCGCAGCGGATCCGGATGCATCGCGGGCCTCATAGTGGCGGCGGATCCCGATGGATCGCGCGCCCCGCAGGGGTGGCGGATCCGGGTGCGTCGCGGGCCCCGTAGTGGCGGCGGATCCCGATGCATCGCGCGCCCCGCAAGGGTGGCGCGCGGCTCTTCTTTCCCCAATACCGAAACAGTAGAATGCAGCGCCATGCCGTACCGGGCCTTCGTCTCGTCGACCTTCGAGGATCTCAAAGAACATCGCGCTCGGGTCATTGCCGACCTGCAGAGGGCCGGTGTCGACGTCGTCGCGATGGAGAACTGGACGGCCACCACGGCAGATCCGAAGACCTTCTCGCGTCAGCGGTTCGACGGGTGCGACTTTTGCGTGCTCCTCGTCGGCCTGCGCCGCGGATTCGTGCCTCCGGGGGAAAGCCGCAGCATCACACAGATGGAGTACGAGGAGGCCATCACGCGAGGGCTGGACGTCCTCGTCTATCTCGTCGACGAAGACGCCGCGTGGAAGCGTGCCTTCGACGAGACCGATGCTGACCCGGAGCTGGTCGGGTGGCGCCGGCACCTGACGGACACACACGGCGTCGAGTTCTTCGACAATGATCCGGCGTCGCTGCGGGTGGCGCCGGCGGTGGCGCGCTGGATCGCCGAGCGCAAAGCCGAGGAGCGGGCGAGCGGAACGGGGCCAGGCGGCGAGCCAGGAGGTAAGGCCGAAACCGAGCCGCCCGTCGCGGAGCCGGAGGGTGAGTCCGACACCGAGCCGCAGGAGAAAGGCGTTTTACGAGGGTTGAGCGTCGACCGGGTCGTCGGCCTGGTCGTCGGCATCGGCCTCGGAGCGGTCGCGCTGATGGTGGTGGCGAACGTCATCTACGGAAACCTCACCGAGGACCGCCATCTGAGATCGCCGCAGCCGCTGACGCTGAGCGCGTACCTGAACGATCCAGCGCATCCGCGCGCCGGCCCTCTCTTCTTCCTGACCGCCAGGCCGAGTGCCGAGGTGCTGCTGACCGATCTGACGGTCACACACGTGGACGAGGATTCGATCCTGCTGGAGGATACGACCGGCGGAGGCGACGTGCTCATCCCGGGCGAGGGGATGCACCTCCTCGGACTTTCCGGCGGGCAAACGGTGTCCCTGCAGATCGGCCGGCTGGAACAAACGCCCCTGGGCTGGGTTCCGCACCTCCCGGATCTCGACGAGCTCACCTGGGAGCGTTTTGACCGTGAAGAGGTGGCGGAACTGGGCCGGTGGAAGATCCGAACCGACGCAACGGTCGTTACCGGCGCCTATATCGAGCCGACCACGCTTTCCTTCACGGACGTCGCGCCCGAACCCGACGACATTCTCTCGCTGGTCGAGCTGGCGGCGCGGGAGGACCTGTCGGAACGCCTCGACGAGTGGAACGCCGCCTCGAGCACCCTGGCGATCCGCGGTGCACGGCTCACCGGCGAAGGCTGGCTCGGTCGAGAGCAGCCGTACTTCATCATCGAAACCGGCGACGGACTGTGGGCGGCAGTGTTCTATGCACCGCAGAGGTTCTCGGAGTGGTACTGGGCACGGGACAGGCTCGAGGGTACGGAGGTCGTAGCGCGCGGGCGGCCGCGCGCCTCCGGCGACCCCGAGCTCGCCGCGATCAACGCGAGCAGAGCCGGGCAGCTCGTGCTGATCCTGGACGGCTACGCCGTCAGCTCGCCGGACGGTGAGACGGTGATCAACCTGGGTACCCTGAACGACCGGTAGGTTTCTCTGTAAGGTCCACGGGCAGCGAGCGAGACGAACCAGATGTCGATCGACGCATCCGATTCCAGCCTCCGATGGGATTTCTTTCTCAGCTTCTCGAGCCCGAATCGGGAGCACGCCGAGCGTGCCTTCGAAGCGGTCGAGGCTGCCGGATACACGTGTTTCTTCCAGCACGACTCCATCGAGGGTGGTGCCAACTTCGTCAAGCGGATGACGGAGGGGCTGGAGGGATCGACAACGATGCTGGCGTTGTTCTCGCCGGCGTACTTCGCGTCGAAGTTCGCCCAGGCGGAGCTGCACGGGGCCTTCGCCCGCGACCCGCTCAACGAAAGCCGGTCGATCCTGCCGTTTCTCATCGACAAGGTCGACATTCCGGCACCGTTCAATGCGCTCAACTACATCGATTGTGTGTCCATCACCCACGACGAGTTTCGCGCCAAGCTCCTGAAGGAGGTCTTCCGAACGCCGCGGGGCGAGCGGCGGCCGGCCGATCCGCGCATCCCGGAGACGGACACGCCGGCGGCTGCGCAGAAGCTGCTCGACGACCTGAACACCGCGTACGCGATCTTCAGCTCCCAATGCGAGGTTCGTGACGCCCTCGTGGAAGCGATGCTCGAGAGAGACCCGGGCTTCGAGAGGCTGCAGTACGAGGAGTTCTTCGCCCGCTACTACGAGCGGATGGAACCCGACGAGCGTCGGCTACACGAGCGCATCCGTCAGCACACCGAGACGATCGAGAAGCTCAACCGGCGCGCCCTCTATCGGGCGCAAGCGAGCCGGAGCTTCCGGTCGATTCCCCTGATGGGGGCGCTCATCGAGCATCTGGTGATCTGGCTCGACAAGTTCGACCGGATCTTCCACCAGGATCCCTCCGTCGGCGTGCTCTACGCCGGGGTGGTGGAGGGAAAGAAGTTTCCCAGCGGCGTCGAGGACGAGATTCGAAAATACATCGACGAACGCCGGTAATTGCGCCGGGCCTGGCCGGCTAGCTCTCGGGCTGCCGGAAGGCCTCGGCGGCGGCGCCGGCGAAATCTGTCGGTTCCGGCAGGCCGCGCTCCGCGGCGCGGTCCATCGCCCGGCGATGGTTCATGTCGGCGGGAATGAAGCGAACCTCTTTGCCGTGGCGTCGTGCGGCCAGCAGCTCGTCGCGCCCGACCTCACCGCCGCCGATGCCGACCAGGACTTCGCTGTTCTCGACCATCGCGGTCGACGTCGGCGACAGAACGTCACCCCCTTCGAGGAACCCACCCCACTTCTCGTCCGGCACGAAGAACACATGGTCGACGAATGGCGAGAGCTCCGCTCCGCTTTCCCTCGCCTGCGTGGAGACGATGCCGGTGGTAACGAATCCCCTGCTCTTCGCCACCTCGTAGACCGCGCCGATCCCGACGCGCGTCGCGCCGCTGTTGACGATCGTCTCGGAGGGCTCGAAGCCGTCGAGGATGCGTCCGGCCTCCTCGAGCAGCGCCTGCTCGTCCTCGTATCCGGCACCCGAGTAGCCGATGAAGGTCAGCACCCGCCTGTCTTGCTTCTCGAAGAACCTGTGGACCTCGCCTACCGTGGCCTCACGTACGCTCATCGGTCTCCCCTCTTGTCAATACGACGATCCACGGCACGGTCGCCGATCCATCGCGTCTAGCCGGGCTCGAATCCGAGCTGGCGTGCCGCCACCAACCTGCCGCCGTGGAAACCCTCGAAGCGTACGGTCGTGCCGGCCTGCGGGATGGTGGCCGGAAGCCGCAGGACGAACTGGGCGCTCCCGGAAGACGTCGACGCGGTCTGCTGCGGTCGACCGTCGACGTAGGCGTCCACGCTGGTGATGTTGTCGGTGGTGACGTCGATGGTCACGTCGCGGCCCTGCATGTCCGCCACCGTCGCTTCGAGCGACCGCACCGTGCCGGCGGCCAGAAGCCTGCCGGCCGCGTTCAACAGGTCGCGGTTCCCCTGCAGCAGGTCGTCCGCGGTCATCTCGTGCAGCACATCCGGCTCGACCCCCAGGTCCTCGACGGGCTGGCCGGCGCGATTGCCGACGCGCAGCGTGCGGCGCAGCGAAACGCGCATGTCGGCGCCCTGCGGCAGCGGACGCAGCGGGCCGCCCTGCCAGTCTTGTCGCAGCCGGGAGTGGGTCAGGACGTTGGCGCCTCCCGCTCCCGTTGCCGCGTCGACGCCCAGGATCTTGCCGATCTCGTGGTCCTTGAACCCGGCCGCGAACATGTCGCAGGCGCTGTAGCAAAACGCGTCGGTGATGAGCACCACGGGGCCGTGGTAGATCTGGCCGACCGCGTTGACCACCTCCGGTTCGGACAGCGGGATCGCGGCCGAGTACTGTGCGCCGGTCTCCGTCGCGGCGCTGATCGACGGGCGCCAGGCATCCATGAACGGCGCCGTCCCGGTGAGATCGAGGGTGGCGTCGGTATTGATGAATTGCGTCGGCTCGGGCTCGATCCGCCTTGGAGTCAGAAGCTGTAGCAGGAACTCCGCGGCGATGATGTAGCCGCCGCCGTTGCCGCGGACGTCGATGATCAGTCCTTCCGCCGGGAACACCGATTCGAGCAGGCGAATCACCTCGCTGACGAACGCGTTGATGTTCTGGTCCTTCATGTGAAAGGTCCACAGCCGCAGGTAGCCGAAGCTTCCGTCTTCCGTGTCGACGATGCGGGCGGTCAGATCGTCGGGACGGCTGGTGGGGAGAATCTCCGCCGCCCGCAAGGCCGCTGTGGCCCGGGGCGCCTCGCCCTTGTATTTCTTCACCCGACGCTCCTCGCGAACCGCCGCGGGCGAGAAGAGCTGCTTCTTGGCGCGTCGTCCGATCTCGGTGCGAAGGTCGACGCCGACCTGGTAGCGCAGCGGCGTGACGATCGCTTGAATCAGGCCCTGGGGGTCCGCAGCGCCGGCGACGATTTCGGTGAAATCGTCGTAAACCCGCCAGATCAAGCGGGTCTCGTGCACGTCGCCGTTTGCCCGGTAGCGCAGGTCGACCCAATCCTCGTCGGGCGGCAGCGACGTCGCCATGATGCGCAGCGTCATGTTCTCCAGGCCGCGCGCCATACGCGCGGCCGGGTTGCTACCGGCCTCCCGGTCGGCATTGCGCCAGATGGCGAGCTCGATCGGCACGCCGTTCCAGTGCGTTACCACCGCGCCCTCGGTCAGGCTCGCGGCCGCGACCAGATGCGGTGCCACCTTCGAGACCATGCATCGGGGCTCGCCGTCCTCGAAGTAGCGCTCCAGCAGGATGCCGAGAAACGCGATGCGACCGCCGAACGGCGCCGGCAGCACGTAGTTCGTGTGCAGGTCGCGAAGCTCCGTGAAGATGCCCAGGAGCTCCGCGTGGAACGCGCGATCGGTCATGTCGTCCATGCGATGACGCAGGAGGCGCAGCCGTTGCTCCGGGTCGATGGCGTGCATGGCGCGCTTCAGGGGCAGGTGCACATACAGGTCGCGGATCAGAATGATCGCCTGATCAACCAGGGTGCGCCGCTGGGCACGGCTCAAGCCGGCGGCATCGTCGACGAACTCGCGAAACTCGGGAATGGTTCGTACCTGTCCGAGACCGTGTCTGCCGCTGAAGCTGCTGGCCTTTGGTGTAGCCATGGGTTCTCCTCTTGCCGACGGGTGACGAAGCCGAGACGTGCCGGATTTCGTCTAGGATGCTGGTCGCCCTGGCGATTGTCCACCGAGCAGCGCGGTATCCCGGGTGCGGACAGCAAGCGAAGCTCTGCTTTCGCCGGCACGAGGCCGGCGATAGCAGCGTCGCGGCCGGTTTCCGGGAAAAACACCGCGGAACTTCTGTATGATCCGGACGGGGACCGACGGGGGCACAGTATTTTCGTAGATCGCTCAGCGGCAAGGAGAAACCGATGCCCACGAATGGCCACGACGTCGATGCCCGACTCACCTCTCCCGTAGATCCGGACAGCGCCGAGAAGCGCGGCAAGCTCGAGGAGGGCATTGCCCTGTGCCTCTCCGGCGGGGGCTACCGGGCGATGCTGTTCCACCTCGGATCCCTCTGGCGGCTGAACGACTTCGGCTACCTGGCGCGGCTCGATCGCGTATCGAGCGTCTCCGGCGGCTCCATCACGGCCGGAACGCTGGCGATGAACTGGGGGAATCTGAAGTTCGCCGGCACCGGCCGGGCATCCAACTTCGTCGCCGAGGTGGTGACGCCGGTTCGGGCGCTGGCTGGCCGGACGATCGACGTCGGCTCGGTGATCGGCGGGGCGATCTTTCCCGGTTCGATCAGCGACAAGGTCGCCGGCAAGTACCGCAAGTGCCTTTTCGGAGACGCCACCCTGCAGGATCTGCCGGACACGCCGCGGTTCGTGATCAACGCCACCAACGTGCAGTCGGGCGTGTTGTGGCGGTTTTCGAAGCCTTACATGGGC
>CBDUAS010000037.1:0-11836 GCA_965365185.1 uncultured bacterium
GCCCTGAGTGGCGCGCGGCTGGTAGCCAGCAATGGCCTCCGCCGCGATCCCCTCGGACGCGGCCTGCCAGTATTCGACGCGTTCGTCCAGGAGGTCATCGACGGGTGCCTGAAAGCGCACGCGGCCGTCCACCAGCAGGGATACGCGATCGCACAATGCCTCGGCGTCCGAGAGGATGTGGCTCGAAAAGAACACCGTGGCCCCGCGCTCCTTCACCGACATGATGAGGTCCTTGACCTCGCGGCGGCCGATCGGATCGAGGCCGCTCATGGGCTCATCCAGAATCACCAGGTCAGGATCGTTGATCAGCGACTGGGCCACGCCGAGGCGCTGCAACATGCCCTTGGAGTATTGACCGAGCAGCTTCTCGCCGTCGTCCGGCAACCCGACGAGCTCCAGCAGCTCATCGCATTTGCGGCGCAGCGAGGCACCGCGTTGGCCGAAAAGGCGGCCGAAATACTGCAGGTAGCCGAGCCGCCGCCGCGCTGCCAGCGTCGGGCCCGGCTCCCCGAACAGCTCGACCGATCCGGCGTCCGGGAAAAGCAGCCCGAGTAAACACTTGATCGAGGTCGTCTTGCCGGCGCCGTTGGGGCCCAGGAACCCGTAGATCTCGCCCTTCTCGACGGCAAGAGAGACACCGTTCAACACTCTCTTCTTGCGCAGCCAGAAGCCGAACGGAAGTGACTTCTCAACGGCTGCGAATCTCAGAATCGGCATGGCGCTGATGATAGTAGCCCGCGGACGGGTTTGGATCCGTGAAGGGCGAGAAAAGGCCCGCTCTCGGGCGGGCGGCCGGCCGCGAAAAAGGCTCGGGGGCGAAGCCGGGTGAGCCTGGCTTCGCCCCCGAAGGAGCTGGCGAGTAGTCGGGTATTACTGGCCAGTCGGAGCCTGCGTGAACTGACCGTCGGTCAGAACGATGTCCGGATCGTACGGATCGTTGATCCACGTGGCCGGGGGAGCCGGACCGGCGGCGCCGTCGGAACCCAGGCTGGTGATGGTGTAGGTGTTGGCGCCCGTCACGTACTGGAAGGCGTTGCCCCAGCCGTCGTTCAGCGGCGCGACCTGCATGTAGGTCGGTGCCAAGGCGGCGAGGTTGGCGGCGTAGTTGCCGGTGTCAACGCGGACGGTACCGGTGGCCGTCGCGATGTTCCGCATATCGGCCATGCTGCGGCGCTGGCGGCCGCGATCCATCGCGTTCATGAGCTGCGGTACCGCGATCGCGGCGATGATGCCGATGATCGCGACAACAATCAGCAGCTCGATGAGGGAGAACCCCTCATCCCGGCGAAGCTTGCTGTTGATCTTGGTGATCATGCTGTCTGCCTCCCGGGGTCTTGCCCCGTCGAGTTAACCGGGCACTGCCCCGGTCGTTGTTGAAGCCCCAGGTCTCTCGAAGTCTTCGGAACCCGCGGCCAGGTTCTCTACCAAGTTGTTCACGGAGATAAGTAGCAATCACCGTGCCAATGCCTACAAAACAAAGGTTACGTAATCATTGATTACTTTCAAACACTAAAAGCTATGAAAAGATACGGAAATTCCCCTTCTGCACCGCCAAAACCTGTCATCGTCGACGGCAGGGGCCGAGATTTGTCACCTCTTCGGTGACACATTTTGTCACGCGGGGGGAACAAAAGCTCAGCTCAGGGGTCCGCGGGATCCTCGGCGGAGTCTCCGCCGTCGCGGCTGTCCCGAAGGTCGAGCTTGTCGAGGTAATAGCGGAACGAGCGAAAGGACATACCGAGCCGCGACGCGGCCTTCTTCTGCACGCCCCCGGCCTCCTCGAGGGCTCGGCGCATATACGCCCGACGGACTTGCTCGAGATGCTCCTCGAGCTCGATGCCCTCATCGGGAATGACGACGGGCCCAACGTCCACGCCCGGCGGTTCGGGCACTCTCGAGTGGCCGGCGGCGGCCGCCACGCCGGCGTCCCGGAAATCGGCACCGTGCCCGGCGACGGTCGGGAGCCCGGCCGCGAGTCGCACCGCGTCGGGTAGGCTCTCCGGCCGAACCCACGGGCTGCTTTCGAGCGTCACCGCACGGCGTACGGCGTTCTCCAGCTCGCGGACGTTCCCCGGCCACCTGTAGCTCTCCAGCAGACGCTTGGCCTCCAACGAGAACCCGCCGATGGTCCCGCCTGCATCCGACTCGGTGAAAGAGTCGAGAAAGTGCTCCGCCAGCAGCAGGATGTCCTCCGGTCGCTGACGCAGCGGCGGCACGTCGATCTGAATCACGTTCAGGCGGTAGAAAAGGTCTTCTCGGAAGCGGCCCTCGTCGGCCGCGACCTGCAGCTCGCGGTTGGTGGCGGCAAGCACACGCGCGTTGATGGGAATCTCCCGGGTGGCACCGACGGGTCTCACCTTTCGGTCCTCCAGAACGCGCAGGAGCTTCGGCTGCATCTCCATGGGCATCTCACCGATCTCGTCGAGCATCAGCGTTCCGCCCTCGGCGGCAACGAAAAGGCCCTGCTTGTCCCGGTCGGCACCCGTGAACGAGCCCCGCACGTGGCCGAAGAGCTCGCTTTCGAGGAGCTGCGCCGGCACCGCGGCGCAGTTGATGGTCACGAACGGGGCAGCGGAGCGCGGCCCGCGGTTGTGGATCGCCCGGGCGACAAGCTCCTTGCCGGTGCCGCTCTCGCCGGTGATCAGCACGGTGATGTCCGAGTCGGCCAGCCTCTCGATGAGATCGAAGACCCGCTTCATCGCCGGCGACCGGCCCACGAGCTCGTCGACTTTATGGCGCTCGGACAGCTCCCGCCGGAGGTACAGGTTTTCGCCGCGAAGCGCCTTGTGCTCCAGCGCCTGCTGTACGGTCAGCAGCAGCTCGTCGATCTCGAACGGCTTGCTGATGTAGTCGTAGGCACCCAGCCGCAAGGCTTCGATGGCGGACTCCGTGGAGGTGAAAGCAGTCATCAGGATGACCTCGGTCTCGGGGCAGTGCTCGCGCGCGAACCGCAGCAAGCGGATGCCGTCGAAACCCGGCATCTTGATGTCCGAGACGATGACGTCGACCTTGTTCGCTCGGATCTCGCGCGCCGCCACCTCGCCGTCTTCCGCCATGACGACGTCGTGTCCTTCCCCGCGCAGGGCGATGGCCACCATCTGGCGCATGCTCTGCTCGTCATCGACCACGAGAACGCGGCTCATTGCTCACCCTCACACGGCGTGACCTCTGCGGCGACGCCTCTGCTGGTTCTGCCGAAAATCGTCTCTAGGCGGCCCCGACCCGACGGAAAGCTCATCACGAGGACCCCCGCGTGAGCACCATCTGCCCTTCTGCCTCCGACAGCGTGCGCTCGCCGAACGTGAGCACGCATCGCGTCCCCTTGCCGAGCTCCGAATCTACTTCGATACGCACGCCGTGGCGATCCAGAACGCGGTAGATGACAGCGAGGCCGAGCCCGGTGCCCTTCGGTTCTGCCGAGACGTTCGGCTGGAAGAAGGTCTCGATCTCCTCCGCGGTCATGCCCTCCCCGGTGTCCTCGAAGGTCACGTCGATCCCGCGCGAGGACTGTTCGAGCGTGACGGTAAGCAAACCGCCGTTCGGCATCGCCTGAAGCGCATTGCGCGCCAGGTTCCAGAACACCTGCTTGAATTGGGCCGGATCGACCATGGCCGGGTACGCAGCGGCCTCGGAAACCACCTTCAGCTCGTGCTCCTCGTGCAGCTCGGGGCTGTGCCGAAGCAGAGCGAATGTCTCGTTGACGAGCTCCAGCAGGTCCGTCTCCGCGGGCTCGAATCGGCCTGGCTTGGCGTACTCCAAGAAGTCGTCGATGGTGCGCGACAGGCGGTCGGACTCCTGCACCACGATGTGGATGAGATCCTCGGCGTCCGGGTTGTCGGACTGCAGGTTGCTACGTCCGAGGAGCTGCAGGGATCCCGATATCGACGCCAGCGGATTGCGGATCTCATGTGCGATCGATCCGGCCATCTGGCCCAGCACCGACATGCGCTCGCGTATGCGCAGCTCCTGCTGCATGCGCTTGATATCGGTCAGATCCCGGAACATGAACACCAGCACGGTGTCCGGCCCGTGCGCCTCGTCCTGCCCGGCCTCGAGGCGGGCAACGGTCATGCCGATGGTCTTCCAGGTGCCGTCGGCGACCTGGATGTTGCGATCGCTGCGATAAACGCGGTCGTCATCGAGGCGCTCATCGAGCCTCTGCAAATCGGCGGGATCGTCGCCGAACAGACGCCATACCTCCGTGCCGATGAGAGACTCCACGCTGCGCCCCGTGATCTCCGCCGCGGCCCGGTTGGCAGTGACGATGACCCCGGCAGCGTCGGTCGCCACCAGGCCGCCGCTCATCCCCTGGACGATGCGCTCGTGCAGTCGCCGCAGGGCACGAAGCTGGGCCTGGCGCGTGCGCAGCATCGTGCCAGCCCGACGGAGTCGCGACGACAGGTTGAACGACAGCCAGGTCATCGCCGAAACCACCAGCAGCAACGCGAACAGGCGCAGGTACAGCTCGCTGGCCTGTACCGGCTCGCCGGCCAGTCCGTTGCGGACTGCTTCCTGAAAGCTGCCGGGCAGCCGCTCGACGAGCGCCGCGGGACCGTACGCCGCCAACCCCACTAGGCCGTAGCACACGACCGTCAGGGCGGCGATGTAACTGGCGCCCCGCCGGGTCAGCATGAGGCCTGCGGCGGCGACAATCATCAGGTACAGAACCACGAAGGGCGACTGGACTCCGCCCATCAGGAAGATCAACAGGGTCGCCAGCGCCACGTCCACCGAGAGCTGCAGCCCGGCGAACGGGTCCCAGGTCAGCAGGCGGTCGTGGAGCAACGCCCACAAGATGGAGACCCCGTAGACCGCGCCGGCAACCCCGAACAACGGTTGCAGCGACGCAGTCGCCTCGAGGAACTGCAGGTACATCGTCACCGCCAGCACGGCGGTGGCTATGGCGACGCGCAGCAGCAGCAACCAGCGGAGCTGCGCGTCGCGCTCATCGATGGTCGGAGCACGAACACCGTCGAGGGTGGACGTGGCTTGTCGGACCGACCTCGCCGCCCGCGACCCCGGGCCCCGGGGCATGGCTAGCCTGCCGCCGAGATCGCGGAGCTCGAAACCCGGCCCGTCGTGGTCTCCACGAGGCCCATCACATCGTCGTCTCGACCTGCTAGATCTTGTTGATCAGATCGAACATCGGCAAGTACATCGAGACTACGATGCCACCGATCACCACGCCGAGAAAGACGATCATGACCGGCTCGAGCAAGCTCATGAGGTTGTCGACGGCCGTGTCGACCTCGTCCTCGTAGAAGTCGGCGATCTTGCTCAGCATCGTATCGAGCGCGCCGGTCTCCTCACCGACGGCGATCATCTGCGTGACCATCGGTGGAAAGACCTTGGTGGACTCGAGCGGCTTGGCAATCGACTTGCCGGCCTCGATGCTCCTGCGGGTCTCCATGACCGCGTCCTTCACGACGCGATTGCCGGCGGTCTTGGCGGTGATTTCCAGGCCGTCGAGAATCGGCACACCGGAGGCGACCAGCGTGCCGAGCGTGCGGCAGAATCGCGCCACGGCGATCTTCCGCATGATCATGCCGATGACCGGAAGTCTCAACACGATGCCATCGATCACCTTTTCGCCGGAATCGGTCTTGTAGTACTGGCGCGCGGCGATGAACGTGACGATCACACCGCCGAAGACGAACAGCGAGTAGGCGGCGACGAAGTTCGAGGCCATGACGACGATTCGGGTGGGCAACGGGAGCTGCGCACCGAGGCCTGCAAACAGGCTGGCGAACGTCGGAATGACCTTCCACAGGATGATGAACACGACGATCACGGCCACAGAGATGATGATCGCCGGATAGATCGACGCCGAACGCACGGCCGCCTTGAGCTTCACCGCCTTCTCCAGGTAGTCGGCCAGGCGGCGGAGAATGACGTCGAGGATACCGCCCGCTTCACCGGCGGCGACCATGTTGCAGTAAAGCTCGCTGAACGCAGACTCGTGCTGGCGCATCGCGTCCGCGAGCGTGGAGCCACCTTCGACATCGCGGCGGACGTTCTCGAGAATCGAGCCGAATGACGCGTCATCCGACTGCTGCGAGAGGATCTCGAGGCACTGTACGAGCGGCAGGCCGGCGTCGATCATGACCGAGAACTGGCGCGTGAAGATCGACACCGCCTGCTGGTCGATCTTCTTCTTGAACAGCCTCAGCTCGAACCCCTGTTTCGCGGGAGCAATCTTGGTAGCCCGAATGCGCTGGCGACGCAGTGCGGCGCCTACGGCATCGGCATCGTCGGCCACCATGACACCGGTGGCCGATTGACCGGCACGATTCACTCCTTCCCATTCGAACCTAGCCATCGCATTTGCTCCCCGCGATTCGATCGCGCTTCGTTCTCATATGACCCTGCGTCCTGTTCATTGCTACCGCCTGGCGCGCCGACCCGCCGGCCGCGAGCGAGCCATCGGCCGCCCTTCACCGCGAGCCTCGGCGCGCTCGATCATCGGTATCAGCTCCTTGGCGTCGCTGCTCGCCTCGATCGCCGTCTCCCGCGTGACTTTGCCGCGCAATACCAGGCGAGCCAGGGCCTGGTTGAACGTCTGCATTCCATGCTCGGCCTGGCCCGACTGCATCAGCGACGGGATCTGGTGCACCTTGTCTTCCCGCATCAGGTTGCGGATCGCCGAGTTGGGGATCATCACTTCCGCAGCCAGGACCCGGCCGCCACCGCGTGCCGCCTGCAGCAGAGATTGCGACATGACGGCCTCGAGAACGAACGACAGCTGTGTGCGGATCTGCTGCTGCTGATCTGCCGGGAAGATGTCGATGATGCGGTTGATCGACGATACTGCGCTGTTGGTGTGCAGCGTGGCGAAGGTGAGGTGACCGGTCTCGGCCAGCGACAGCGCCAGCTCTGTCGACTCCCTGTCGCGCATCTCACCGATCAAGACGATGTCGGGATCCTCGCGCAGCGCCGCTCGCATCGCCGCCGGGAACGTCAGCGTGTTGGCGTGCAGCTCGCGCTGGTTGACGATGCAGTTCTTGTGCGGATGCAGGAACTCGATCGGGTCCTCGATGGTGATGATGTGCTCGTGGCGGTTTTCGTTGATGTGGTTGATCATCGCCGCCAGCGTCGTTGACTTACCGGACCCCGTCGGCCCGGTCACGAGAATCAGCCCGCGCGGACGCGAGCAAAGCTCACCGATCACCTTCGGCAAACCGAGCTCCTCGAATCCCGGAACCTGCCACGGCACCACGCGAAGTGCGCCGGCAACACCACCGCGCTGCTCGAAGACGTTGGCCCGGAAGCGCGCCATCCCGGACAGGCCGAATGAGAAGTCGAGCTCGAGGTTCTCCTCGAACAACCGCTTCTGCTCTTCGGTCATCACCGAGTACATCAGCGCCTTGGTCGTCGCCGGGTCGAGCTCTCTGTAGGGGAGGCTCTGCAACCGACCAGAAACGCGGATCATCGGCGGCGACTCCGTGGTGATGTGGAGGTCGCTCGCCCCCTTGGCGATCATTTCCTTGAGAAGATCGGCGATGTCGGGGATCTCCTCGCGGATCTGCTGCTGCGTGTGTTCCTCGAAGTCGGTGTAGGGCTGCATCGAATAGCCTTCCGGGGCTCGGTACTCCAATCTTGTCCGGCGCCGCACCCCGAATGGCCGCAATCGGGCTCGATACGCCGGTTCTCGGGATTGCGGAACAAGACTAATGAATCGAAAAGACGCCTGTAAAGACTAAAGTTGGCCCGCAGTAGTTATCTTCAGTCAGTTCTGAATAACAAAGGCGTGAATCCGCAAGTTTGCAGCCCGGCCGCGCTCTGTCACCTGCCAGATGTTAGTTCCCGGGAGGCTGCTCACCACGCGCGCACCGAGCTCGGAGCACACCGCGGGCGGGTTGGCCGGATAGGGCCGCGCGGAAGTGTACGCGTGAGATTTCGCCCCTAGGCCGTTGAGACGGCGACGCTGGCGAAGAACTCGACCGTGCGACGCAGGCCTTCTTCGAAGTCCACGACGGGCTCGTAGCCGAGCACATGCCGGGCGCGATCGATGTCCGCGTGCGAGTGACGCACGTCACCCGGTCGTGGCTCGACGTGCCGCGGCTCGAGATCCGTGCCCATGATCTGGTTGATCGCCGCGATCAAGTCCAGCAGCGTGGTGCGAGCGCCGCAGCCGATGTTGAGCGCGTGGAACGCGCCGCCGGCTGGATTCGTCGCTCCGTCGGTGCCATCGCCGGTCGCGCGGGCCGCGCCCCCGGGATGCTCGGCGCCCGGCGGCGAGGGGCCGACGCCGGCGCCGTCGTGCATGCCCACGGCCAACAGATTCGCGTGCACGACGTTGTCGATGTAGGTGAAATCGCGCGACTGCTCGCCGTCGCCGAAAACAACCGGCTGATCACCGGCGCGCAGTGCGTTGATGAACCGAGGAATCACGGCAGCGTACTCTGATGTCGGGTCTTGTCGCGGCCCGAAGATGTTGAAATAGCGCAAGGCGAAGACCTCGAGGCCGTAGGTCTGAGCAAAGATACTGCCGGCGTACTCCGCGCTGAGCTTGCTGAGCGCATAGGGCGACATCGGGCTCGCCGGCATCGACTCCACCTTCGGAAGCGTCGGCGTGTTGCCGTACACCGATGAGGACGAAGCCACCGAGACGCGGCGCACACCGGCTTTCCGACAGGCCTCCAGCAAAGCGGTCGTGCCTTCGGCGTTGGCACGCATTGTCGCCCCCGGGTCGGCGAAGGACCTCGGTACGGAAGGTATCGCCGCCTGGTGGAGGACCGCCTCGACCCCGTCGACGGCGTTGATCAGGGCCGCCCCATCGAGGAGCGAAGACTCGATGACGGTGAGCCGTTCGGCCGGCGGCGACGGCGCCTCACCGGCAGACGTCTCCGGCGGATTCTGCTCGGCTTCGACGACGGCGGCCTCGAGGTTTGCGCGGCGGCCACTCGAGAGGTCATCGAGAACCACGACCTCGGCGCCACGCGTGAGCAGGCCACTGACGAGATGGGAGCCGATGAAGCCGGCACCTCCGGTCACCAGAAAACGACGCGTTCGGTCAACAGAATGCATTGGTCCTTACGGCTTGCAGCGGGAATGCAGGAAGAACGGTGCCATCGAACAGCTCACGCGACGGTCTCGCGCAGCACCTCATCGACCGTCGTGATTCCTTGCCAGATCTTCGCGAGACCACTCTCACGCAGCGTGATCATACCCTCGGCGCGGGCCTGCGCGCGCAGCTCGGACGTCGGCGCGCGGTTCAGGATCATCTCCCGGATGGCGTCGGTGACGGGCATGACCTCGAACAGGCCGCAACGTCCCCGGTAGCCCGAGTTGTTGCAGTCCGGACATCCGACGGGTTGGTACACGGTGATGTTCTCCGCGTCCTCGGGGGAGAAGCCGATGTCGATCAGGGCTTCAGCACCCGCCGGCGACGGCTCGCGACACTTCGTGCAAACCCGGCGGACGAGCCGCTGGGCCTGGATGAGCTGCACCGAGCTGGCGATCAGAAAGGGCTCCAGTCCCATGTCGACCAAGCGGTTGACGGAGCTCGGCGCGTCGTTCGTGTGCAGCGTCGAGAGCACCAAGTGGCCGGTAAGTGCCGCCTTGACGGCAATCTCCGCCGTTTCGCCGTCACGAATCTCACCCACCAGAACTATGTCAGGGTCCTGGCGCAGGAAGGAGCGCAGAGCGGCGGCGAACGTGAGGCCGATCTCCTCACGCACCTGCACCTGGTTGATGCCCATGAGGTTGAACTCGACCGGGTCCTCGGCCGTCATGATGTTGGTCTCGGGAGCGTTGATGTTGCCCATGGCGGAGTACAGCGTGTTCGTCTTACCGGAGCCCGTCGGTCCGGTCACCAGAACAATCCCGAAGGGCTTGTGGATTGCCTCGTGAAAGCGCTGCAACGACCAGGGTTCGAACCCGAGCTTGGTCATGTCGAGCATCAACCCTTCGGGGTCGAGCAAACGCATGACGATCTTCTCGCCCCAGATTGTCGGCAGGGACGAGACACGAAGGTCGAGCTCGCGTAACCGGCCCTCGAGCTGCACGCGCAGCTTGATGCGGCCGTCCTGCGGCCGCCGGCGCTCGGAGATATCGAGCTGGCTCATGATCTTGACGCGCGAGGCGAGCGCATTCTGCATGCTCTTGGGCGGGTCCATGATCTCGTAGAGGACGCCGTCGATGCGGTAGCGGACGCGCAGCCGCTTCTCGTAGGGCTCGATGTGGATGTCGGATGCGCCTCGGCGCAGGGCGTCGGTGAGAATCAGGTTCACAAGCTTGATGACGGGCGCCTCACCCGATGCCTGAGACAGCGCCTCCAGGTCGATGTTCTCCTCGGTGTCGACAATCTCCAGCTCGCCCGGCGCATTCAGCTCCTGCGTGATGTCGTTCATCATCTGGCTGATGGCGGAATCGTCTTGAGCGCCGTACAGCCGTTCGATCGCCTCCTTCACCGCACGCTCGGAGGCCACCATCGGCTGAATGCGCAATCCGGTGGCGAACTTGAGGTCGTCCATGGCAACGACGTCGGTGGGATCGACCATCGCCACTTCGAGTGTCTTGTCGTCGATCTGCACCGGAACCACAAGGTACCGGCGCGCCATCTCCGCAGGTACGAGCTCGAGCAGATTCGACAGCACCTCGAGCTCGTCGATGTCGGCGGCCGGCACTCCGTATTGATCGGACAACAGCCGTATGAGGTCCGATTCCTGGACGAGGTTCTTCTCCACGAGAAAATGGCCGAGCCGCTCGCCGCTCGCCGCCTGCTCGACGAGGGCGGCGTTGAGGTTTTCTTCGGAAATGAGACCGTTGTCCACGAGCAACTGCCCCAGGCGCGTGGTGAGGCGCCGGTGCGGCGGCTGGTCGGGAGGGACTGCCTGGGGAGGAACGGTGCCGGTGGTCTGCTGCCCCACGTGCCCGCCCGCCGACTTCTGCGACGACCTGGGAGCCTGGCCGTTTGATCCGGGCGCCGAGGAAGGCTGTGTCGGTTGCACGGTCCGCGTCGGCTGCGCCGGTTGAACCGGCTGTGCCGGTTGCGCCGGAGCGACGCCGCCGCCGGGCGACACCGGTCCGCTTGCGCCGCCTGTGGCAGCCGCATTGCCGGCGGGGCTGACCGGCCTCCCTGTTTGCTGATTGGCCACTACGTTTCGCTCACCGTGCTGCTGGTACGGAACGGGACCTCTGCGGCAGCCGCGCTTCGGGCGCTGCCGCGGGCGCACGGCGACTGAGACTTTCCAAGGTCCCCACCGCAGCGCGGTTCCACAGACCCGCTTCGGCCAACTCGGGCTGGTGAGGAAAGGATAGTGATTCGACGGTACGAGAGTAAAGCACTAATCACACGGAGGAAAAGGTAATTTATACTATGCTTTTGTGGTTCATGCTGTTTTTAGATAATCAATAGAGTTTAATCCTGTGGTCGAGCGAACGATCGCCGCGGAAGCACGTCCTGAGGAAGGACGTTCCGACCCCGCACGTGGTCAAAGGCTGGTCCTGATCGTCTCCATGATGGCATCCTGAGCTCCCGCACCAACGTAGGGGTGCATCGGAATGCTGAGGACCTCGGCGCTCAAGCGTTCCGCGATGGAGAGCCCGTCGCCGGTCGGAAATCGCTCGTAGGCGGGCTGTCGATGCAACGGGCGACTGTAATAGACGACGGCCGGGATGCCCCGCTGCGCGAGTGCGGCACGCACCGCGTCCCGTCGCCCGTCGGGAATGCGGATGGTGTAGAGAGCCCACACCGAGATCGCCTCATTGGCGACCATGGGGGTCGCGACGACCCCGTCGAGGCCCGCCGTATAGCGCGAAGCTACCGCCTGACGTCGGGCAATCTCCTCTTCGAAGATGGCGAGCTTCTCGATCAGTATGGCGGCTTGCAGCG
>CBDUAS010000038.1:0-11824 GCA_965365185.1 uncultured bacterium
TAGCCGCCATCGAAGTTCAGCCACAATGCCTCTGACTGGTACATCGGCAGCATCACCCCGCCGTGGCGCTGCCAGTCTGTCGGTACGCTCGCGGCATAGTCGTCGACGTGTCGCACGGGGAATCGACCGAGCCCCGGTGGAAGCGGATAGGTGCCCCCGTCGTCGGGGATGCGCAGCGTGCGCTGAAAATCGATTCTCAGGTGAGCGTTCCGGTGGACCTCGGGGAAGCTGAACACCAGGCGGTCCCGCTCGAGCTCGATCATGCGTCGTTCCTCCCTGGCCGTCGCGGGTCTCGCTGCCGCGCCGGTCTCTCTGCAACGCCCGCTCTGCCGTGTCCTACCATTCGCCGTCGCGCACCTCTCGTACGAGCCGCAGGACGGCGTGATCCGGCTGGTCTTTGAGCTCGCGAATGAGCTGGGCGAAGACCTCCGGTCGCTTGCGAATGGCCTCCTGGAGGTCCGATGAGACCTTCCCGGCCATCGCCAGCAGCACGTCGCTGTTCTCTTCGAGCTCCAGGGCCAGCCTGTGGATCGTCGTCTCCGACGGGGGAGCCGCCTGGCCGCGCTCGACCTTGCTGAGATACGAGGGCTGCACGCCGATCCGCTGGGCGACTTGGCGGACGGAATACCGCGGATCGGTGCGCCGTAGCGCCTCTCGTCGCTCTCGGACGAACCGGCCGAAATTGGTCATACGTGTAGTGTGTACGAACACGTACACGCTGTCAACCGGAGTACACGCGTTTCAGGTCGTCGCGAAAGCAAGGGGCGGCGTTTCGCCGCAGAGCCGACGGGTCTGTCTCGGTCTACTGCTGCTTCTCGAACCACTCCTCCATGAACACGACCTGCCGGAAGATCTCGGTGCGCAAGTCCGCCGTGGAAGCGATATCCGAAAGCCGCAACGGCCGCGAGTAGACCTCGTCCTCGCCGCGCATCAGCTTGACGATCCCCTCCATCTCACGCGGCCGCCCGGCGCCGACGTCGTTCACCTTGAGAGTCAGCACGTAGTTGGCCAGTTCGGCGCTCTGCACCACGGCGAACTTGCGGGAGTCCTGCAGCAAAACGCCGAAGGTACGGCGCACGTTCGCGATATCCGCTTGCGCCTCGGCGAAGCGGGTTTCACCTCCCGGCCCATCGCCGAACGCCGGGCTGATGACGCTGGGGGCGGTGGCACTGCCGCGGCTCGAGGCGTCGGCGGCGTTGCCGATGCTCACCGGCTCGTTGAGGAAGGAGTCCTGTCCGACGACCGACTCGACGTCGATCCCGCCCAGCAGTACCCGCGGCGCCCGTAGCTGTTCCGCGAGGTCGTCCGGTTCGTCGGACACCTGGCGCAACTCGGCAAAAGCCTGGCTCATGTCGAAGCCGGCCTGAGCCGCGAGGATGGCCTGCTCCCAGGCCATGTCCCAGTCCTGGAACTGCCACGCCAGCCGGCAGGCGTACACGTGCGCTTCCGTGTATCCGGGAGACAGCTCGGCGGCCCGCAGAAACGCCTCCAGAGCACGGTCGAGCTGCTGCACCTGCCCGAACGCCATGCCGCGGTAGTAGAAGGCCTGGGCGCTGGTAGGATCGGCCTCGATGGCTTTGTCGAGCTCTTCGAGGGCCTTGTCGGGATCCGGGTTGTCGCCGCCGAGGAGTCGGATGGCCTCGTTCAGGCGGTTGGCTGCCTCCGGATTGCCTTGCTGGGCGGCGGCGAGGCAGGGAAGCGTGGCCAGCACCAACGCCACTGCCAGGCCGCGCATCAACCGTCCACGGTCAAAGCGCTTCGTGCGGTCGCGACTCATCATGACGACTCCTCCGATGGTAGAGAGCTACCTTCATTGTAAGGTAATCTGGCTGGCTGCGGACAATCGCTGCGGAATCGACGCCCGCCGCGCGGCCCGGCCGAAGGTTCCTGCGGCTTCGGCGGAGGACCGCTGGTCAATCCGGCAGAAGCCGGCCCCAGGCCGAGAGATCGTAGTCGTAAGCGAACAGCACTTCGGCTTCGCCCTTCTCGGCGATCAGCTCCTCGATGTGTGACACGATGCGAGCCCGGCGACGAAGCAGCGCGGCGATCTCCAGGCCGTCCAAATGGGGGCTCATCGCGTCCCGGAGCTCGTCGTCGGAAAGCGCCTGCAATCGATCCCACAATCGTCGTTCACAGAAGATGATGAACTCCGGATTGCGCAGGTCGCGCCGCGTTTGAAAGGCGCGGGTGTGGTCGATGAACCACGCATCCCAATCGGCATCGATGAGCATGTTGCCGGTGTTGCGATCGGCGTTGTAGATCAGGTTGTCGAAGATCACCAATGCCTGCATCACGCCCCGCCACCAGGTGGCGTTGGGCGGCTCGATACCGCGCTCCTGGCGCTCCTTCTCGCTCATCGCCGCCTCGATCCATAGCTGCAGGGTACCGTCGCGGTTGTCGATGACGCGTCGGACGGTCGGCGGCACGAAGGGTAGTCCGAGCAGCGACGCGAGCGTGTAGGCGGCAGCCTCGAACTTGGCGCTGTCCTTGAACGCCTCGAACCGCGTCTGCCCGGTGTCCGGATCCACGATCCGTTCCTGCACGCGTTCGAAGCTGCGAAAGATAGCGTGTGCCCGCACGCCGTTTCTTTCCAGCAGGACCTTTTTCGGCTTCGTCGACCCTTCCGCAACCTCGCTCGACGAAACGACTCCGGCCGTGCTCAGGAACTCGACGACCTCCGCGGCGGAGTCGAAGGGTAGCGGCTGCCCGTCGGCGCCCCGGTAAACGCGGGACACACGGGCCGAGGACTCGGCCTGGCCACCATGCGGGCGCACGACCGAGCTTGCCATCGCCGGGGCGGCGTTCCGCGGCGAATCCGTCAACGCCACTGCCGTCAACGCGGGTGCGTTCAATACCGCGAGGGCCAACATCAGCGGCCGGCAACCTCGATAGTGCCAACGCGAAGAAGCCACTTTCGACTGCTCGGGGCGTCTATGCCCAATGTCCCGAGGGCAGATAGGGCCTCGGGTGAGTTCATGCGAATGCTAGTACGTACGACGTCGCCGGGCCCGGCTTTGTTGCAACGAGCGCCCACCACCCTCGACCGTACTCGCGCCCGACCGCGTTCCCTCTCGGTCCCAGGTCAGGCTGCGAGATCAACCGCGCACTGCGACGTTCGCGGGTGAGCGCCGAGCTCGGCCACCCGAACTCGAGCGCGTCCGAAGCAGACAGTTTGTCAACGCACCGGCACGCGGGCATCATGGGGTTGCGCAGGCCAGGGTCGGCAATCGTCGGCCCCGCGACCGTCACCGATCAGGCGCAAGGACACCGGAGGCCGTCATGGAGAAGATCGTCGAGTGCGTTCCCAACTTCTCCGAGGGGCGCGACGAAGGGGTGATCAAGGAGATCACCGACACCATCGAGGCGATCGCCGGCGTCCGCCTTCTCGACGTCGATCCCGGAGCCGACACCAACCGTACCGTGGTCACCTTCGTCGGGGCGCCTGGCGATGTCGCCGAGGCAGCCTTTCAAGCGGTCAAGCGGGCTTCCCGGCTCATCGACATGCGCCAACATCGAGGATCGCATCCCCGATTCGGGGCGACCGACGTGGTCCCGTTCGTGCCGGTCTCGGGGGTCAGCATGGACGATTGCGTCGAGATTGCCCGGCAGGTCGGACGACGAATCGGCGACGAGCTCGAGATCCCCGTCTATCTTTACGAGCACGCGGCGAGCCGGCCGGAGCGCGCCAACCTGTCGAGAGTACGCGCGGGCGAGTACGAGGGGCTGCGGGAGAAGCTCGCGGACGCCGATTGGGAGCCCGATTTCGGCCCCGCGGCCTTCAATGCGAAGGCAGGCGCAACGGCGGTCGGGGCCCGGGAGTTTCTCATCGCCTACAACATCGACCTGAACACGACCGAGCGAAAGTACGCCAACGAGATCGCTTACATCCTCCGCGAGCGGGGCCGCTGGAAGCGTGTCGGCAACACCGACCCTTTCTACTACAAGGGAGAGGTCGTCCGTTTTCCGCAAGACGGCACCTACCCCTGCGGTCCGTGCGATTTCGTCGGCGAGTCCTTTGCCGCGCTCGAGGAGCACTACGCCTCCGAACATGACGGCAACCTGCGCCAGCGCTACGCGGCCCTCGGCATCGACCCGGACGATCCCCGTGGACCGGTCTTCACCGACGGCCGGTTCAAGGACGTCAAGGCGATCGGCTGGGTGGTTGACGACTACAACCGGGCGCAGATCAGCATCAACCTCACCAACTACAAGGTGAGCCCGCCGCACGAGGTGCTGGAGGCAGCGCGCGAGGAAGCGGGCAAGCGCGGCGTCGTCGTTACCGGGTCGGAGATCGTCGGCGTGGTCCCTTACGACGCCATGCGGCAATCGGCGCTCTTCTACCTGCGCCGCATGCGCAAGTCGACCGGCATTCCGGTACCGGATCTGGTCGAGACCGCGATCCAGTCGCTGGGCTTGCGGGACGTGGCCCCTTTCGAGACGGAGGAGAAGGTGCTCGGGCTCCCACGGATCGACGGACCGCTCGTACGACGCCCGACGTTCGACTTCGTCGATGAGGTTTCGCGCGATACGCCGGCACCCGGGGGCGGTTCGGTCGCGGCGCTCGCCGGCGCGCTCGGTGGCGCCCTGGCCACCATGGTGGCCAACCTTTGCAGCAGCAAGGGGGAGTTCGACGAGCTGTACGACACCCTGTGCTCGATCGCCGAGCGTGGCCAGCAGACCAAGGACGCGCTGGTTCGGGGCGTCGACGCCGACACCGCCGCCTTCGACGCCGTGCTCGAGGCGATGCGCATGCCGCAGGACACCGACGAAGAGCGCCAGGACCGCGCCCGCGCGATGCAGGATGGCTACAAGGTGGCAACTCGCGTACCACTGGGAACGGTGGAGCAGTGCCGCGACGCGCTGATCCTCTGTGCCGACATGGCGCCGATCGCCGATCCCAACATGGTCTCCGACGTCGGCACCGGAGCGCTGTTGGCCCACGCCGGGGCGCAGGCGGCGGCCTACAACGTGCGCATCAACCTGCCGCAGATCACCGACGAGGAATTCGACCGAGAGATCCGCGCCACGCTCGAGGGGCTGCTGCAGGAGTGCGGCGAGCTGGCGCAAGCCGTTGCCGCGGAGGTGGAACGGGCGCTCCAGGTGTGAGCGCCGGCGGGGCGGTCCTCGCGGCTCGCTAGCGAGTGCCGGTGCGCCGGGCCTTGCCGTCGATCAGGCCTGGCTTCCGACCGCCTCGCGGAATTGCTCCAGGTGCGACTCGAGGTCGGTCGTGCCCGCTCGCAGGGCCTCCACGTCGCCGGACTTTCCAGCCTCTTCCAGCTCCAGCGCGATCCCCCACATGGCCGTCGCCCCGACGGCGGCCGCCGCGCCCTTGATGAAATGTGCCTGTCGCTGCGCTCCGGGGGCATCGGCGGCGGTGACCAGCTCCCGCAGCGTGCGGATGTGATCCGGCGCGTCGCGGAGAAACTCGTCCACGAGCTCGGCAGCAAGCTCCTCGTCTCCCATGAGGCGCTCGAGCAGGTTGTTCTTGTCGAAGACGGGTCGCGAGGATCCCGGCTGCGAAACCTGATCAGACATGCCCACACCATAGCGCTCGGGGTCGCGGAGCGCGACGGGACGGAGCATCCCGGGCCTGAAGGGTGGGGCAGGCTTCCCCTTTCGGCGGGAGTGTTCACCGAAGATCCGGACGTCAGAATCCTGATAGTCTGCGTCTCGAGGCGCCAAGGGCGCGCGGGGCCGCGCCCCGGCTGCGAATCCCGGAATCGGCATGGCGACGCGGTCAGGACCTGAAGCAGAGGAATCGTTCGATTACCCGCAGGAGGACGGCTGGCTGTGGGTCTACCGGGCATACGATCGGTTCATCCGCCCGCGGGCCCGATTGCGACGCTCGCTGTGTGCCTATTTCTCGCCGAATGCCTTCGAAAGGGCGGGTGACGGAAGAATCTATCGACTCCTCGGCGTCGGTCACTTCGGCAAGATCATTCCGACCGGGGGTGTTTTCATTCGCCGACTGACGGGGGCGCGGATGGCGCCGTACACGCTCGCCGGCTCTTCCATCGGCGCCGCCCGCGAGTTCCGCTACCGTACCTGCATCTTCGAGATGGCCCACATGCCTTTCGCCATCGCTCTGCTGGTGCTGGCCGTGGTCCGGTTCCGGCAGGGGCGCGTCGATCTCGCCCTCGAGAACACGCTCATCAACCTGGGTGTGAACGTCTACCCGATCCTGCATCATCGCTACACGCGACTGCGGATCGATCGATTGCTGCAGCGCCACGAGAGAAGGCGTCGGGCATCGGGAGATGGCACATGAAGACCCTCTGGCAGGACCTGCGCTACGGCATGCGAGCGCTTCAGGCTCACCCGGGATTCACCGCCGTTGCCGTCTTCTCCCTGGCCCTCGGCATCGGCGCCAACGTCAGCATCTTCAGCGCCGTCGACGTGTTCATGATCCGGCCGTTGCCTTACGCGGAGCCGGATCGGCTGGTGCACGTGTTCTCCACCGTCCCGGAACGCGGCTGGACGAACAACGTGCAGTCGGTTCCCGATTTCCTCGACATCCGCGAGCAGAGCGGCACCATGAACGTCGCCACGCGCCGCGGCAGTGCCTACAACATGGCGGGCGACGACGAGCCCGAGCGGGTCAGCGGATACCGGGTGTCCTGGAACTTCTTCGAGGTCTTGCGCGTGCAGCCGGTTCTCGGGCGAACCTTCCGTCCCGAGGAGGAGCGCGACGGCGAGCATCGGGTCGCCGTCATCAGCGACGGGCTTTGGAACCGGCGCTTCGCCGCAGACCCGGAGATCATCGGCCGCAGCATCCTGCTGGACGACGAGCCATACACGATCATCGGCATACTGCCGGCGGATTTCTGGTTCGAGCGCTCCGACAGAGAGGTCTACACACCCATAGGCTTCACCGGCGAGGAAAACCGCGGCAGTCATTCCTGGAGCTCGCTCGGCCGTCTGCAGCCCGGCGCAACCCTGGAGCAAGCGCGTGTCGAGGTCGAGCAGATCACTGCCCGGCTGGCCGAGGCGTATCCGGAGAGCAACCAGGGATGGAGCGCCGGGGTGCAGTTGCTGCACGATGAGATCTTCGACGAGGGGTTTCGCATGGGCAGTCTCATTTCCTCGGTGTCGACGGCTTTCGTGCTGCTGATCGCCTGTGCCAACGTCGCCAACCTGATGCTCACTCGCGTTGCCGGCCGCGGTCGCGAGATCGCCGTTCGACGTGCGCTCGGGGCCGGCTCCGGTCGCATCGTGCGGCAGCTTCTCACCGAGGCGGCCGTCGTTTCGGTCCTCGGCGGCGCGGTCGGCATCCTCCTCGCGATCGCCGGCGTTCGCGGCCTGCTGACCCTGATTCCCGTGTGGTTCCCGTTCCGCGACGAGGTCAGCCTCAACGGGCGGGTGCTCCTGTTTGCCATCGCGCTCACCGCCTTGACGCCGGTTCTGTTCGGCATTCTGCCGGCGCTACAGAGCGCCCGCCCTGACATCACCGACAACCTCAAGGAGGGCGCGCGCGGCAATGTCGGCGGCAAGGGCGACCGCTTGCGCAAGGCGCTCGTGGTCACCGAGGTGGCGCTGGCGCTCGCCCTGCTGGTTTCGTCGGCCTTGCTGGTGCAGGGCTTCTTCAACGTACGTTATGCCGACTTCGGCTGGAACGAGGAGAACCTGCTGACCTTTCGCCTGACGTTGCCGGAGCTCTCCTACCCCGGCGACGAGATGGTGTTCGGCTTCCACCGCCGGTTCCTCTCGTCGATCGAGGCGCTCCCCGGTGTGGTCTCCGCCGGCGGTACCGCGATCCTGCCGTTGCAAGGCGAAAGCAACACCTTCTACCAGGTTCCCGGTCAGGAGTACGCCCGCCTCAACGACCAACCGCTGGTGAGCTATCGCTTCGTGTTCCCTGAATACTTCGACTCCATGGAGATCCCCCTCTTCCGAGGGCGAACCTTCATCGACGCCGATCGTCCGGGTTCTCGCTCGGTGATCGTCGTCAACGAGGTCGTCGCCGAGCGCCACTGGCCCGGAGAGGACCCGATCGGCAAACAGATCATCTTCTGGGACGAGCCGCGGGAGATCGTCGGCGTCGTGCGTTCGACGCTGGACGTGGGCCGGGAGCCGCGAGCCATGGCTTTCCTGTCTGCTTTCCAGTCGCCCGCCCGTTCGATGAGCTTCACGGTGCGGACCGCCGGCGATCCGGCATCGATGACGAGCGCGATTCGCGCCGAGCTGGCCCGCCTCGATCCGGACCTGCCGATGTACGCGGTACAGACCATGAAGGAGCTGCGTGAGGTCGAGCAGGGCGGCGACACGGTCATGGCCAAGATCATGGGCACGCTGGCGGTGGTTGCCCTGGCACTCGCGGTGGTGGGCGTCTATGGCGTCATGTCGTACACCGTGTCGCAACGGTCGCAGGAAGTGGGAATCCGCATGGCGCTCGGCGCCCAACGAATCGACGTCATGCGCATGGTGATCCGGCAGGGAGCCCTGCTGGCGTCGATCGGTATCCTTGTCGGCATCGGGTTGGCTTCGATGGTGACCAACAGCCTGTCGATCTTCCTGTACGGCGTCAGCCCGTTCGATCCCGTGACCTTCGTCGCCGTCGCCGTCATCCTGCTGGCAGCAGCACTCGTCGCCACATTTGTGCCGGCCCGGCGCGCCACGCAGGTGGATCCCCTCAGCGCTCTGCGAACCGAGTAATATGAAGGGGTGTCTGTGGCCAGATCCGCGGGTGTCGGGGCCGTCGTGCAAGCATGAACCCCTTTTTTGCCGGGCCCTCGCCGCGTAACCTCTCGTGTCGCGAAGGGCTTTTGCGGAGACCCGCTTTCGAGTCGAATCCCGTGAAGAACACCAAGAAGAGCAACGCCATCGATCGTCGGAGCTTTCTCGGGTATGGTGCCGCCGCCGGCGCCGGAATGGTGATGTCCGGCGTCGCGCCCGCGAGGGCATCGGCCGGCTCACAATCCGACGACCTCAACGTCGCCCTGCTCGGCGCCGGCGCCCAGGGGCAGGTGCTGCTGGACTCCTGCCTGAAGATCCCGGGTGTGCGGTTCAAGGCTGTCTGCGACATCTGGACGGAGTTCAACCAGAAGCGGGCGGTCGGGTTGCTGGGAAGGTACGGCCACGACGTCACGGGGTACGTGGACTACCGCGAGATGCTGGCGCAAGAGCAGGATCTCGACGCCGTCATCATCGCGACGCCGGATTTCTGGCACGCCGAGCAGACGATCGACTGCCTCGAGGCCGGCCTCCACGTCTACTGTGAGAAGGAGATGTCCAACTCGCTCGCGGATGCCCGACGCATGGTACTGGCCTCGCGGGAGACGGGGAAGCTTCTGCAGATCGGGCATCAGCGTCGGAGCAACCCACGCTATCTTCACTGCGGCGAGAAGCTTCTGAAGGAGGCCGGGATACTCGGTCGCATCACCACGATCAATGCCCAGTGGAACCGGTCGGTGCAGCCGGATCTGGGTTGGCCGGCCCGCTGGGCGATCCCTGACGAGATCCTCCGTGGCTACGGATTCGACTCCATGCACCAGTTCCGCAACTGGCGCTGGTACCGTGCTCTCGGCGGCGGCCCCATCGTCGACCTGGGCTCCCACCAGATCGACATCTTCGGTTGGTTCCTCGACGCCGTTCCCCACTCGGTGGTTGCCAGCGGCGGCACGGATTACTACGAGCCGTCCACGCACGAGTGGTACGACACCGTCATGGCGATCTACGAGTTTCATACCGACGAAGGTATCGTGCGCGCGTTCTACCAAACGCTGACGACCAACAGCAGCCAGGGCTATTTCGAGACCTTCATGGGAGACCAGGGCACGCTGAACATCTCGGAGTCGGCCGGTCGCGGCGGCATCTATCGCGAGCAGACAGCGCCCGAATGGACCAAGTGGGTCGAAATGGGGTACCTCGACGCCCCGGAAGAGGAAGCAGTCAGCTTGGACGAGAGCCTGGTTCTCGACGTCCGCGAGACCATCGCTCCGCCGCAGCATCGCATCCCGGTCGAATTCAACGATCCTTACCACAAGCCTCACCTGGAGAATTTCTTCAATGCCGTGCGCGGCCGCGAGGACCTCAACTGTCCGGGCGAGGTAGGCTACGAGACTGCGGTCGCCGTCTTGAAGGTGAACGAGGCCGTGGAGTCCGGCCGCAGGCTGGTGTTCGACCGGCGTGAATTCACCGTCTGACGGCGCCGCGCGTCCGCTTTCACCGTACGAGACCGCGTCCGACCGCATGACGCTTCGAGCCGTAATCGCGCCCTTGGGAGTCGTTGTCGTGTGCGCCGTGGTGCTGGCGGCGGCGACCTCCGCGCACGCCCAGGCCGCGACGGCCGAGCAACAACCCCAGGAGCCCAAGCTCGGCGACGTGAGCGACGGCAACCGCTCGGTTCCCGTACACGTGATCGAGCTGCTGGACCAAGACGGCTCCCGTATCGACCCGCGATCGGGCAATCCGTTGCCCTTCTCTCCGCGTCAGACGTGCGAGCCGTGCCACGATTACGGAACGATCAGCGGCGGGCTGCACTTCAATGCTGTCGATCCCGCGGCGGCCGCAGGCCGGCGCGGCGAGCCCTGGGTGCTCGTCGACCGCGTCAGCGCCACCCAGGTGCCGCTGTCTTACCGCGATTGGCCGGGGACTCTGAGGCCGGAGACGTTGGGGCTGTCTCCCTTCTTCTTCGTCGAGAGGTTCGGCCGGCACCTGACCGGAGGCCCCGTTGACGAGAGCGCTGTCGAGGAGCCGCTCGACGTCTACTGGCGCTGGTTTGTCTCCGGACGACCGGAGATCAACTGCCTGAGCTGCCACGATCTCGAGGCCGGCCACGATCAATCCGCATACGAGCGGCAGATCAGGGAACAGAATTACCGCTGGGCCGCAGCAGCAACGAGCGGGTTTGCCTCGGTCACGGGCTCGGCGAAGGGGATGCCCGACAATTACGACATCTACACCGGCAGCGCGCCGGACCTGGGCGGGATCCTGCCGCCGCGGGTCGAGTATGACGAGAGCCGCTTCAATGACGACGGCACCGTCTTCTTCGATATCTCGCGCCGGGCGCCGGCGCAGCGCTGCTACTTCTGCCATTCGGCCAAGCCGGTCACCGAACTGCCCTCCGAGCGCTGGGAGCTCGACGAGGACGTTCATCTCGCGGCCGGCATGACCTGCGTCGATTGCCACCGCAACGGTCTCGACCACCTGATGATTCGCGGATACGAGGGAGAGGATGCCGAGCGGCCCGGCGCGAGCGTGGCGGCGTTCACTTGCGCCGGATGTCACGTCGACGACGGCGATGCGGCGGCACCGACCAACGGCCGGCTCGGCGCCCCGAACCCGGCCCACCGCGGACTGCCCCCGGTCCACTTCGACAAGCTCACCTGCACCGCCTGCCATTCGGGGCCCGTCCCCACCGAGCAGGCAGGTAGGGTCAAGCTCAGCCGAACCCACGCCCTGGGCACGTTCGGCGTGCACAAGGGCGACGACGTCGTCCCGTACATCATGGCGCCGGTGTACGTGAAGGGTGATGACGGCAAGACCGCACCGCACCGGCTCATGTGGCCCTCGTACTGGGGATTCCTCGGCGATGGCGGGATCGAGCCGGCGCCGCTGGAGGACGTGCAGACCCTGGCGCTGGCGGCGATCCTGGAGGGGGCCACGGCAGAAAGCCCCGACGTCGTCCGGGTGCAGGCAGGTGACTGGCCGCGGTTCTCCGAGAACCGCACGGCGCGCATCTTGCGCCAGCTTGCCGCCCTGCATCCGGAACGCGGCACGCCCGTGTACGTCGGCGGCGGCAAGCTCTTCCGCCTGGTGGACGCAGTGGCGTCGGGCGGGTCCTCCGCCGACTCCCCGGACTCCAACTCGACGCCTGCCGTTTCGG
>CBDUAS010000039.1:0-11805 GCA_965365185.1 uncultured bacterium
CGACTCTCCGAAGCCTACCCGGACACCAACGGGCACACGGGGATGTGGATCGAGCCGATGATGCGGCGCACGCTGTGGGGCATCAGCTTGGCGCTCGTGTTTCTTCTCGGTGTCGTCGGCCTGGTGCTGGCCGTGGGCTGCGCCAACGTCGCCACCCTGCTGCTGGCGCGGGGCGCGAGCCGTTTGCCGGAGCTGGCCGTGCGCGCGTCGATGGGTGCCGGGCGGCGCCGCCTCGTTGGGCAACTGCTGACCGAGAGCCTGGTGCTCTCGGCATTGGGCGGCATCGCCGGCGTGCTGCTTGCTTACTGGGGCGTGAGCGCGCTGAAGAGCATACTTCCGGACAACGTGCCGCGCGTCGCCGGCATCCAGGTCGACGTCACCGTCCTGGCGTTCGCCGCCTTCGTCACCCTGTCGACGGGTTTGTTGTTCGGGCTGGCGCCGGCGCTGTTCGCCGCGCGCACGGATCTGGCTCGTTCTCTCAAGGAGGGCGTCGCCGGCAGCCGTGCGGTGGGCGCCGGCAGCCACGCGCCGCTGGCCACGCTGGTCACAGCGCAGTTGGCCATCGGACTCGTGCTGGTCAACGCGGCCGTGGTCCTGTTTGCCAGCTACAACAACGTCATGCGGCAACAGCTCAACTTCGCCACCGACGACGTCCTCGTCGCCGGCGTCTCCCTCGTCGGCCCGCGGTATGCCGAGCCCTATCAACGACGCGCGTTCTGGGAAGACGTGCTCACAAGGGTGCGCGGGCTCCCCGACGTCGTCGACGCCAGCCTCACCAGCAAGATCCCGCTGCGGGGAGGATCCAACGGCGGCGTGCTGGTCGAGGACGAGGTATACGACCCGACGACCCAGGACACTCTGGTCGAGTACTCCTTCGTCGCCGCTGACTACCACGAGACCATGGGCATCACGTTGCTCTCGGGGCGCACGTTCGGCACGCGGGACATGGAGGCATCGGCCGTCGCTGCGGAGGATGAGGAGAGCGTCCTGCAGCTGCCGCTGGTCGTCAACCGCACCATGGCGGAGGAGTTCTGGCCCGGCGAAAGCGCCCTCGGCAAGCTGGTCCGACCGTACAGCGCCACGGAGTACTTCCGCGGCCGCGTCGTGGGTGTTGTCGCCGATACGCGGCAATGGGGCCCGGAATATCGCGCCCATCCGGAGATCTACTTCCCGCACACGGCCGAGGTCTGGGGGCCATCCGCGAATCGCCTGCTGGTGGTGCGCGCCCGGGGTGCGACGGAGGCGATCGAAACGGCGCTGCGCGCCGCCGTGCTCGAGGTCGACGAGCAGATCCCGGTGTCCGCGGCGTTCACCATGGCCGACGTGGTCCACGACGGCACCGGGCGCCGCCGCTTCTCGATGCTCCTGGTGGGGCTCTTCGCGGGGACCGCGCTGCTGCTGGTCGTCGCCGGCACCTACGGCGTGATGTCCTTCGCGGTCTCCCAGAGGACTCACGAGATCGGCGTGCGTATCGCTCTCGGTGCAGACCGCGGCGGCGTTCTGCGCCTCTTCGCTCGCCGCGCTGCTCGCCTGCTCGCGCCCGGGCTCGCCTTCGGTATCGCCGGAACCGTCACCACCTCGGTCATCACCCAGAGCATGCTGTACGGCGTCAGTCCGGTATCGCCCGTGCACCTATCCCTGGCCGTGAGCATTCTCTTGGCGGTGAGCGCTGCGGCGTTGACCGTGCCGGTCCTGCGCGCTCTGCGCGTCGACCCACTGGATGCGCTGCGCTCGGAGTGAGCCGGGGAGTACAATCGGGCGATTGAGCCGGAACTCAGCAGGCGCTCGTCGGTCCGCACCGTCTCGCGCAAGCATCCCCGCATCGAGAGACTCGTCATGACCCAGGGCATCGGTAGAACCTCCTTGTCGTTCCTCTTTCTCCTCGGCTTCCTGCTGGTGGCGTCGCTCGTGCCGCCCGCCGGCGGAGCCTCCGGGCGCCCCGCGCAAGACCCGGGAGGCGCCGAGCTGATCACTCCCGAGCAGCTTCGCGATTACCTCTTCTTCATTGCCTCCGACGAGATGGAGGGGCGCAGGGCACCGTCCCGCGGCCTCGATCTGACCGCCAAGTTCCTCGCCATGAACCTGTCGCGCTGGGGCCTGAAGCCGGCGGGCGACGACGGCACGTTCCTGCAGATGATCGAGCTGGAGAGCACCAAGCTCGACACCGAAGCGAGCTTCGTGGAGGTCGACGGCCAGCGCTTCGAATTCGGTGAGTTCCTCGCCGCGGCGAGACCAGGGAGCGGCTCGGGCGGGGTCGTTTATGCCGGGCACGGCTGGGTCGTGCCCGACAAGGACATCGACGCCTACGACGGCCTCGACGTGCGCGGAAAGCTTGTCGCGGTCAGCGGCACCTTCCCGCCCGGGGTGACGCGCGCCGACATCTCGACGGATGGCGTGCAGCGCCCCGAGCAGTACCTGGCAGACAACGGCGCCGCCGCCGTGATCACGCTGCCGACACAGCGAGCGCTGCAGCGCTGGCAGCGCAGCGTGGGCAACGCCCTGGAGCGCGGCACGGTAAGGGTCGCCGGTCTCGACGCCGGCCCGAGAGGGCCGTCGATTCCGTCGATCACGCCGTCTGTTGCCCTTGTCGAGGCGCTGTTCAGCGACGCACCCGTGGACACCGAAACGCTCCTGGGTTCCGGCCGAGACGGCGATCTGGTGGAGTCGTTCTCCGTCCCCGGCACGACGGTCAGCTTCGAGATCGCGGTCGACGTGGAGACCGTCTGGACACAGAACGTCGTCGGTATCATCGAAGGCACGGACCCCGAGCTCAAGGACGAGTACGTCGCCATCGGCGCCCACTACGACCACGTCGGCATCGGTGCCCCGATCGACGGCGACGCCATCTTCAACGGCGCCGACGACGACGGCTCGGGAACCACCGCGGTGCTGGCAATGGCCGAAGCGTTCGCCAAAGGCGAGAGGCCACGGCGCTCGATCCTGTTCGTCTGGCACACCGGTGAGGAGCGCGGCATGTGGGGGTCTCGTTACATCAACGAAAAGCCGCCGGTGCCGCCGCGCCAGATCGTCGCGGCTCTCAACATCGACATGATCGGCCGCAGCCGTCCCGCCGGCGACACCAATCCGGCAAACGAGAACCTCACCGGACCCAACGAGGTGTACGTCATCGGGCCGGGCGTGCAGAGCACGGAGATGGGCGAGATTCTCGATCAGGTCAACGACGACTATCTGGGGCTGGAGTTCAACCCCATGTACGACACCACCGACCATCCGGAGCGGATCTTCTTTCGCTCCGACCACGTCAACTACGCCCGCAACGGCATCCCCATCGCCTTCTTCTTTACCGGCACGCACGAGGACTACCACCGGCCCTCCGACCACGCCGACAAGATCGACTACGAGAAGATGACGAAGATCGCGCGCACCATCTACGCGACGGCGTGGGAGCTCGCCAGCCGGGAAGGTCGGCCGGCGCTCAACGACGACCTGCCGGAGGCGATCCGCCGCTGAACCGGAGGTCGACGCGAGGACCGATCAGCCGGACTTACCGTTTTCGATCTCGACGGCGACCCGGTCGAGGGCGGAGACCACCTGGCGGCCGGCACGATAGGCATCTTCCAGCTTGCTGCGCTGGTCGGCCGACAGGTTGTTGGTATGTAGGGCACCTCGCACGGCGAACAACAGCTCGGTGAGGGGCTCGCTGAGGGCGTCCTCGATGCGGTTGAGGGCCTCGATCTCTCCGTCGCGGGCCGCGGCCCGCTGTTTCAGCCGGAAGCGGCTCTTCATGCGCGGCGCGAACTCGAGCTCGCGCGCCAGCACGATCGTCCAGATGCCGAAGCCGAGGCTGAGGATGAGGAAGGCCCAGAGCACCGGCGTCTGAAACGCCGCGTTTGCAAGCCGCTCCGGAAGCACGCCGAACTCGCTAAGGAAGAACATGACGACGAAGGCAACGTGCAGGGTCAGCAGCACACCGCCCGATACCACCATCACGTAAGGTCGCTGCAGGTCGGGCAGGTCGTTGAATAGGTGCCGACGCCAGTGGTGCACGAGCAGCAGAACGTTGGCCGTCCAGACGCCCACGGTTGCCGTCCCCATCACCAGTGCCTGCGTTTCCATGCTGCGCCTCCCCGCTTCGTGGCAACCGGGCCGTGGCCCGTCAGTGGCTCACCCGTGGATGCAGTGTACGAGAAGCACGATTCGTCGTCACCCTCAGAGAGGGCCAGGCGTCAATCTTCGCGAGTTTTTCACAGTCCCCAGAGAAGTATTCGCTTTTTTTAGTAGCTTCTTTAGTTTATGCTTGGCATCTAAGGTCTTTATTTGTGTATTACTGTGCTGGGGAGGCTTCCGTTGTCGGGTTTCATGGCTGTTCAGGGAACAAACCACGTTTTGGTCGTGGACGACGAGTCCGACGTCCGCGACTTGCTCAGCAAGTTCTTGACGCGCCGCGGCTACGAGGTCCACACGGCGGGCGACGGTGAGTCAGCGATCGAGGCGATCCGCGAGAAGAACCCGGACATCGTGTTGCTCGATATCCGGTTGCCGAAGATGGACGGGCTCTCGGTCCTGCAGCGGTTGCGCGACGAGTCGGACGACGTCGCCATCATCACGATGTCGGGCAACGCCGATGAGGACACGGCACGGAAGAGCCTCGAGCTCGGTGCCGCCGACTTCATCACCAAGCCGTTCAACCTGCCCTATCTCGAAACCAGCTTGCTGGCAAAGCTGATCCTGCTGGAAACCCGGTAGCTCAGGGCACGATCACAGCCGCTGCTGCGAGCGTGGACTTCTTCACGCTCAGCAGCGCCTCGTTGACCCCTTGCAAGGGGAACGCCTCGACCGTCGTGGACACCGGAACTTCGGCGGCGAGAGCGAGGAACTCCTCCGCGTCCCGATGGGTCAGGTTGGTGACGCTGCGCAGCGTGCGCTCCCCGTACAGGTGCTCGTCGTAGTCGAGCTCGAGAGTGCCCGCCAGGTGGATGGCGTTGACCGCCACGGTGCCGCCGGGCGCCAGACAGGCCATGGCGGAGCGAACCACCGCTGCTGCCGGCGCAAAGGTAACGGCTGCGTCCAGCCGCGCGGGCGGCTCGTCGCTCGCGCCACCTACCCAGGCCGCCCCCAGCGACCGCGCCAGTTTCCTGTGTTTCGCGGACCGGGTGAAGACGAACACCTCGCAGTCCCAGTGCCGCGCCACCTGGATGGCGAGGTGCGCCGATGCTCCGAAGCCGAAGAGGCCGAGCCTCTGGCCCGGCCGCAAGTCGGCTCGGCAAAGTGAGCGATAGCCGATGATGCCGGCACACAGGAGCGGCGCCGCGTCGACGTCGCCGACCGCGTCCGGCAGGCGGTGCGCCGCGCTGGAAGGCGCTACGGCCAGTTCGGCAAAGCCGCCGTCCACGTCGTAGCCGGTATAGACCGCCTGGCGGCAGAGATTCTCCCGGCCGCCGCGGCATTGCTCGCAATCGTTGCAGGAGCTCGACATCCACGGCACGCCGACGCGCTCTCCGATCCGCCTGCTGTCGACGAGCTCACCGACGGATTCGACGACGCCGACGATCTGGTGGCCGAGCACGATCGGCGACATCTTCAACGGCAGGTCGCCTTCGATGATGTGCAAGTCGGTATGGCAGGCGCCGCAGGCGGTGACGCGAATCCGCAGCTCTCCGGGTCCCGGTACGGGCTCCGGGCAGTCCTCGATCCGCAGCGGCTTCGTGTCGATCGGTGCTTGCGTGTGGAGGCGGGCGGCGCGCATGGTTATGCTCATCGGCGGAAGACCGAATAAAGGTATCCTAGTGGACTGTGACGGAGGAATCGTCACAGTCCACCAGCGTAGCAAGCCTGTCGCCTCGTATCTGACGCTCGGCAGGCGCCATGAACGTGAGCAGGCCATGAACCCGGTCAGCGCCCTTCTCCTGAGAATGTCCGAAAGCCCGGCCTGGGAGCGGCGCATCAGTGGTTGGCGCTCGACCCGTCGGGTCGTCGAGCGCTTCATGCCCGGCGAGCACCTCGACGACGCCGTCGCCGCAGCCGAACGGATCAACGAAGGCGGTATGTCGACATCGCTGAATCCGGTCGGTGAGCACGTGCACACAGAGGATGAGGCAACGGCGGCAACCGATGCGTACGTGCAGATCCTCCGGCGCATTCGCAGCGAGGGGCTGGTATCGAACCTGTCGGTGAAGCTGTCGCTTCTCGGACTCGACCTCGGCGTCGGGACGGCCGCCGCGAATCTGCAACGCATCCTCGAGGTCGCTGACGGGCAGGGCACCTTCGTGCGCATCGACATGGAGAGCTCCGCGTACGTCGACCGCACGCTGGAGATCCACCGGAGCTTGCGAGAGCGGTTTCCCGGCGTCGGCGTGGTGATCCAGTCCTATTTGAAGCGAAGCGCGGCGGACGTGGAATCGCTGATCGAGCAGGGCGCAGCGGTGCGCCTGGTCAAGGGTGCCTACAAGGAGCCCCCGGAGATCGCCTTCGCCGACAAGTCAGACGTCGACAGCAACTTCGCCCGGCTGACGGCGCGGTTGCTCGAAGACGACGCCCTCGCGAACGGCGTGCGGCTGGCGGTGGCGACACACGACCGAGCCTTGGTCGAGCGTGCCGAAAGGCTCGCTGAGGAGCGCGGCATCGAGACCGAGCTCGAGTTCCAGATGTTGTACGGCATCGCCCGGGATCTGCAGAACGATACGGCGGCGGGCAAGTTCCCCGTGCGCATCTACATTAGCTACGGCGAGGCCTGGTACCCATGGTTCATGCGGCGCTTGGCCGAGCGACCGGCGAACCTGGGGTTCTTCCTGAAGCACCTCGTTCGCTGACGTCGCAATCCGACTGGCTTTGGGCACCGACATCCGATGCTCGAAGCTCGAGGCCCGTTTCGCCTGCCCTCACGGCTCCCGTAACGGCACACCGGGAGCCGTTGCCTTCCGGACCAGGCTACGTGGTCGCCGCGGCGATCAGGTACAGGACGACCAGCCCGCCGACGGCCGCTCCCACCCTGCGGGCGCCGAGCGGCTGGGTCGATTCCCAGCGGAAAAGCAGGCTGTTGAACCCGAACGATACGAAGCCGCTGACCAGCAGCACGGCGAGCGGCGCAGCCTGCTGTACCAGGCTCTGCTGCTGCACCATGACCCCATCGAGGGCTTCCACCAGGTAGGTGGTCGGCAGCAGGCGACCGAAGACCTGCAGCCAGCCGGGGAGCATTTCCGTCGGCAGCGCCGCCCCCGAGAGGAAGATCATCGGAAAGAAGATCAGGTTGCCGATGGCCGGGGCCGAGCGCATGTCCTTGGCCGAGCTGCCCATGATCAATCCGAGGGGAACAAACGCCCAGATGCCGAACGCGAGCGTCAGCGCTACCGTCCACATGGGGGCACCGAAATCGACGTCGAGCAACATCCAGGCCACCAGCCCCTGCATGATCAAGGACGCCGTCACCGTGGCCAGGGAGCGAACGGCATTGGCTGCGACAATCGTTGTGGCACTCGCAGGCGTGACCCAGAACCGCCGCAGGATTCCCTGCTCGCGCTCGGTGACGAGCGTGTAGGCGACGCCGAAGAAGCTCCCGGAGAAGGCAGTGATGGTAAGCAGGCCGGGAAGCCGCGCGCTGATGCCGCCCGGGATGTTCCGATAGATGAGCGCGAACAAGAAGAGCCAGACCTGAGGGAACGCCAAGGTCCAGATCAGCGCCGACTTCGACCTCAGCGTCTGCAGCAGATAGGCGCGGCTGAGCTCCAACACCCCACGGGCCGCACTCATGGAGCGGCTTCCTGTGAATCGGCGGCCAGCGGTGGCGGCAAAGCCGCAGCATGGGAGGCGACCTCGGCGTCGTCGACGAGCTCGAGGTATACGTCTTCGAGGGTCGGGCGACGCATGTGCAGATCGGTGAGAACGACCTGCTGGTGACGCAGGGCCTCACCGAGGGTCACGATGAAGGCCGCCGGATCGGCGGTGGCGAACAAGCGGTGGCTTCCTCGCGCACCCTGGTCCTCGGCGCCGCCGGCGAGCAGCGACGACGCGTCGAACTCGCCCTCGACATCGAGGTAGATGGTCGATTTGCCGGCCGACCGACCCACCAGATCGAGCGGCGTACCGTCGGCAGCCACCTGCCCGGCGTTGAGGATGACCACGCGCTCGCACAGCTTCTCCGCCTCCTCGATGTAGTGCGTCGTCAGGATGATCGTGCGCCCGCGCTCGTTGAGCTCGAGAATGATCTCGTGGAGCTGTCGACGCGCCGCCGGGTCCAGTCCGGAGGTCGGCTCGTCGAAGATGAGCAGCTCGGGATCGTGAATCAGCGCCATGCCGATGGCCAACCGCTGTTTCTGCCCGCCGGAAAGATTGCGGGTCAGCTCGACCGACTTGGCACGCAGGTTCACCCGCTCCAGAACCTCCTCGACCGGCAACGAGCGCTGGTAAAACGAGGCGAACAGTCGCAACACCTCGAAGGCGGTGAGATCGTTCGGGATCTGCGTCGCTTGTAGCTGGGCGCCGATGCGCTGCTGCAACTCGAACGTGTCACGCGTGGGGTCGAGACCGAGAACCGAGACCTGGCCGCTGGTCGGCTCGCGAAGTCCTTCGAGGATCTCCACCATCGTCGTCTTGCCGGCCCCGTTGGGGCCGAGCAGGCCGACGATGCCGCCGGAGTCGACGTCCAGGTCGATGCCGCGGAGGGCTTTGGTCGTACCGTAGGTCTTGGTGAGGGATCGGAGGCGGATGCTCATTGCGGCGCTTTGCGGAAGCCGGTGGATTCCTGCCGGCGGGGCTACGGGGTCAGCGGCGATGCCACCGCGGCGGCATCATCCGACTTCCCCCCGCGGGTTGCAAGGAAGATGCCGCCGAGACCGGCAACGATCGCCGCCACCCAGATGAGGAATCCCAGGTAAGGGATCTTCATGAGGAAGAACAGAATCACCAGGCCGACAGCCAGGGAGGCGTACACCGAGGCTTCCTGGCCACGGCGAACAGCGTTGAGCACCCAGGCACCGACGGCCTGCGCCGCCACCAGCCTGCCCAGGTACGCCGCAGCCATGTAGAGCGCCAGCGCAATGAGGCCCAGCGGGATGGTGACGATCAGGATCATCGCCAGGATCGCGGCGGCGGGAAATACCACCGCCACCACGAAGCCGAAACCCAGACCGAGAGCCGGTTGCCCGCTCAGGCGCGCGGCCGGTGCCCGCGCGCTCTCTCCGCCGACGGCGAGCGCCAGGGCCCCGACGAGAAAGCTGCTCAACAGCCAGAGGCCGTCCCACGCCAGCGACCAGATGCTGAACCAACCGCCGGCCGCGCTCGAAGTCTCCTCTTCGTCCTCGTCCGTCTCGCGCGGCACGAGATGGCGGATGTCGCCGGTGATGATCGCGCCCGGGTCGATGGTCGCCTCGCGCGCGCATTCATAAGTGAGCGAACCCTCGACGACCGCATCGGGCCCAATCTCGAGCTCGCCGACCTCGAGCCTCACATCGCCGCCCAACGTGCCGTTGAGCACCACCGCTCCGCCCGCGTAACTCACCGGGCCGCGGACTTCGCCGTCGATGCTGAGCGCACCGCTGCTGCCGTGAATCTCGCCTTCGATTCGCGCCCCCTCGGCAATCCTCAGGTCGGCGACGAACGCGTACACGTCACCCCCGACGCGACCTTCGATGACCGCCGTCTGCGCGAACAGGAACACGTCGCCACCGATGTCCGCGTCCGCGGAGATCATGACCCTCTGGCCGCCGAAGAACCCGTTGTCGGCCACCTCGCCGGCGATCGTCGGCAACCAGGCCCAGACGAAAAGATCGTTGGCGCTTTCGCCGAACTCCAGCCCATCCTGGACGACGAAACTCTTGTTGCCGATGCGGATGCTGCGCTCCGCGTCGCCGCTCTGTTCCCCGTCGGGCCGTTGTACGGGTTCTGCGGTCGCTTGCGCCGGCGAGTCGGGCACCTGCTCGGGGGCGGGCGCTTCACCCGCGGCTGCGGTCGACGCGGCGTACAGCGACACGCCGCACATCGCCGCCAGAGCTGCGGCAATCGTGATCGATCGTGAGTTTCTCTGCGGCCTGTTCATTGCGTTCTCGGGCTGGTCTTTCCTGCAAATCAGTGTAGGTCGATGCGGGCGCCGCCGGCAGGCAAAACACGCCAGTGGCCGCCCGCCACGGTGAGCGGTCGTTGACGGCGTGCCGGTGGACGTCACCATCCGAGCAACCGGCGTAGCTCACGGCCGCGGCGTCGGGACACGTGTACCTCCAGGCCCACGGGGTCCCGCAAGAACGCGCTGTAGGTGCCGGAAAACATCGGCGCCAGATGATCGATCCAGCTCAGATTGACGATCGCGGAGCGTGAGACACGAAAAAAGGGCGGGCACGTGAGCCGCTCTTCCAGCTCCCGGAGGCCCTGGCGTAGCCGGTGTTTCCCGGCGGCGGTGACCGCCCAGGTGATGGTGTCCTCGACGACGATGCAGGCGATGTCGGCGAGAGCGAGGCGAATGATCTTACCGGCGCGATGGGCCGCGAGATGCGCCACGGCACCCCGGTCCGCGGCGTCGGCCGGGCTCTCGTCGGCAACGCCTTCCGCCGGCGCCGGGCTCGCCGCCGCCTGCGGCGCGGCAAGCCGGCCACGCTGCCACATGCCGCGGCGGAGTCGCTGCATGGCCCGCGCCAGCGCCCCCTTGTCGACGGGCTTGACCAGGTAGTCGGTGCCGTCGAGCTCGAAGGCCTCCACCGCATGATCCTCGTACGCCGTGGTGAAAACCACCATCGGCATGACGTCCGCGGGGAGCTTGTCGCGCAGCGCGCGCAGTGCTTGCAGTCCGTCTCTGGCGGGCATGCGCACATCCATGAACATGGCATCGGGCTGCACCTCGAGGGCGGCGGCGACGGCCTCGTCGCCGCTCGTCGCCTCCGCCACAACCTGCACGTCGTCGTGCATCTTCAGCAAGCGACGCAGGCGGCTGCGGGCGAGCGGCTCGTCGTCGACGACCACCACACGGAGGCTCATCTCGGCACCTCGATCTGTATGCGGGCGCCACGCTCGGTCGTCTCTCGATAACGCATGCGGGCCGCGCCGCGATAGCTCAGCGCCAGCCGTTTCTGCACATTACCGAGCCCGCCACCGGCACCGGCCGTCCCGGCATCGACAGCACGGCCGACGCCGGCCAAGGCGGCCACCGCTGCGAAGCCGTCGAGCTGCTTGCGCACGTCGTCCGGCAAGCCGGGACCGTCGTCGGCCACGGTGATGCGCACCGCGCGATCGTGGCGCTCCACCGCGATACGCACATGTCCTCCCTCCGGTCGCACGGCAACGGCGTGCTGCACCGCGTTCTCCACAATCGGCTGGAGTATCAATCCAGGTACCAGGGTGGCTCCGATTCCCTCATCGACGGACGTCTCGACGACCAATCTGGACCCCAGACGCGCATGCTCGATGCGCAGATATCGCTCGACCGCTTCGAGCTCATGCGCCAGCGGGACCGTATCGACGGCCGATGACCGCAGACTGTAGCGCAACAGGAACGAGAGATCTTCGATGAGCTCCTCGGCGCGGTCCGCATCGTCGTGCGCCAGCTCGGCCAGGGCATTGAGCGCGTTGAAGAGGAAGTGGGGATTGATCTGCGCCTGAAGCGCCTTGAGCTGCGCCCGCAGGGCGGTCTCCCGCAGCACCGATTCCCGCATGCGCGCTTCCTCGATCTCGCGACGCATACGGGCATGCGTGTAAACGGCCGCGGCGACAACGAGGCCCAACAGCGTCCCGGCAACAGCAAGTGTGAAAGCTTCGGACCAGACGCTGACCCAGTACGTTCCGGTGCGAAAACGCGGCGCCGCGAGAGTGGCCCAGACGGCGAAGATGGTGCCGATGAGCGCCACCGCCAGGTTCAACGGCCGG